>JAYUBV010000186.1:0-7069 GCA_043740655.1 Pseudomonadota bacterium
CCATCCTGGGCACCTCCGCCGACGCGATTGCGCTGGCCGAGGATCGAGAAAAGTTTAAAGCCCTTTGCGATGAGCTGAAGATCAAGCAGCCCGAGAGTGTCACGGTAAGCCGTGAGGAAGATGCGTTGGCCGCGGCCGAACGCCTTGGCTTCCCGCTTCTCGTCCGTCCCTCGTTCGTACTTGGCGGCGGCGGCATGGAGATTTTGTACAGCGCGCGCGACTTCCAACGGTGGCAGATGCGCCGGATAGAAATCAGTGCGGAATCTCCGTTGCTGATAGACCGGTTTTTGAAGAACGCGATCGAAGTCGACGTCGACGCCGTTTGCGACGGCGAAGAGGTCGCCATTGTCGGCATGATGGAGCAGATCCAGGAAGCCGGCGTACATTCCGGCGACTCGGCCTGCTCTCTGCCGCCCATGACCTTGAGCGACGAAGTGCAGGCGGAGCTCTCGAAACAGACCATCCGCATGGCGCTGGCGATGAAGGTGCTGGGTCTCATCAACATTCAGTTCGCGATCGAAGGAAAGAACATCTACATCCTCGAAGTGAACCCGCGCGGCTCGCGCACGGTACCGTTCGCCAGCAAGGCGCGCGGTATCCCCTTCGCCAAGATCGCGATGAAGGTGATGCTGGGCCGTAAGCTTAAAGAATTCAAACTGCCGGTGATGCCGAAGCATTTGGTCTACGTGAAGGAGGCGGTTTTCCCCTTCCAGCGTTTCTCCAACACCGACATCATCCTGGGCCCCGAAATGCGCTCGACCGGTGAAGTGATGGGGGTGGGTAAAACGATCGCGGAGGCCTTTGGCAAAGCTTGCTTAGGCACCGGCACCCGGTTGCCCTACCAGGGAACCGCTTTCTTGAGCGTACGCGATTCCGATAAAGAGATCCTGCTACCGCTGGCAAAACAGCTGGGGGATCTCGGGTTCCACCTGATCGCCACCCGCGGGACGTCGGCCTATTTGAGCCAAAATGGCGTCAATGTGACTACCGTAAACAAGGTAAATGAAGGCCGCCCGCACGTGGTGGATCTCATTAAAAACGGGGACATCCAGCTGGTCATCAATACCTCCGCCCTGGGGGTCCACGAGGTGGGGGCCGCTCTAGAGTTGCGGCGCGCTACGTTATTGCGTAATCTCTGCTACTTCACAACGATTGCGGCGGCTAAGGCCGGTGTACAGGCCATCGGGGAGCTGAAACGCATCCCGATCGAAACGCATTGTTTGCAGGAGAGAGTATGAGTCAGGTTCCGATGACGGTGCAGGGGAAGGCAAAGCTCGACGAAGAGCTGAAGCAGTTAAAGACGGTAGCCCGTCCGACGGTGATCACCGAGATTGCCACCGCCCGCGACCACGGCGATCTTTCCGAAAATGCCGAGTACGCCGCGGCGAAAGAGAAGCAGTCGTTCATCGAAGGTCGTATCAAAGACATCGAAGACAAGCTGGCCCGTGCCCTCGTCGTCGACACCTCCACGATCAAAAGCGACAAGATCGTATTCGGGGCGATCGTCGAGCTGCAGGATTCCGCATCGGAAGACAAAAAGACCTACCACATCGTGGGTAGCGAAGAGGCCGACATCAAATTGGGTCGCCTCTCCATCGACTCTCCGGTGGCGCGTCAGCTGCTGAACAAAAAGGCCGGCGACGCGGTCACTATCCGAGTGCCCAAGGGCACGGTCGAGTACGAAGTCTTAAGCGTAAAATACGAATAAGAGAAGTAACTCTGTTAAACTTTTCCGGTGAACCGATCCTCCATCAAAGTGCCTAAGGGCTCCGACGGGTACGAATAGCCGATGCCTAAACCACGTCTAACGTGACTCTGGTGCCTGCTGCGGATGATCTTTCGCTCCGGCGAGATGATCACCACGAGCCACGCCATTCCGCGCTAGCGCGAGCCTCTGCTAGAATGTGGTTTCATGCGAATTTCCCTGCTCATTGCCACGCTTTGCACCACCGCCGCGCTCGCGACGGCCCCATCGCAAAACTGCTTTGTCAGCTTCGCCACGCTGCCGGAAGTCGATGACCCCACGCTACTCATCCTATCGACGTACCGGGAATTCCTAGACAAACTCGGGCGGGAGAAGGTATCCGCGCAAACGTTTCAAGAAGCGGCGAAGGGAAATCCGTTCGCCTTCCCCGAGTCTGCGGACCGCGACCTTTCGGTGCTGCGTTCCCGCCTCCGGGACTTCGAAAAACTAATCGAATCGAGAAAGTGGAATACGCCGGAGCTACGCACGCAGCTCCAAGCCGAACTCACCCGGCAGGCGGGGCTGGTCGAGACCGCCAAATCGGAACGTGACCGGGTGAGCCGAAGCAACGTCCACGGGAGCGTCCCTTTCCCCGGCCACGGCTGGTTCAGCTTCACTCCCGACGGAAAATGGATGGTCGCGCGGAAGGGCAATAGCCTCACCGTATTTAATACCGAAACCTCGGCAACGCAGACCGTTCCCATCCCCGAAGCCACGGAGCTGACCGCCCAGCCCAAGCTCTCACCGGACGGAAAGTATCTTCTTTTCCAGTCCACGGGAAAGGTCTTCACGGTGCCCTTTGAAAACGGCAAAGTTTTTTGGGAAAGGCGCCGTCCGATTTTTGAAAGCAGTGGTTTAGACGTTCGCCGTGCGCGGCTCATTCCGACGGGTTCGCCTAAAGTGGTCTACGCATTGGACGGGATCGAATTCGGCCGTCTGCATCGGCTCGACTTTGAAAGTGGAAACGCCGTGCGCATTCAGTTCAAAGGAAAAGGCACCGATCAGCCTTCGGGGGTGATTCCTGGAACCGATCAAGTCTTCATGTTTGGTATGGAAAATCGAACTTCGGTCCTGAAGTTTGGGACGCCGGACGCGCAGGGAATCGTTCACGTGACGACGAAGGCGGCGGTGTTGCCGATGCTAACACCTCCGGAAGCGACGGCGATACGATTCACGAACGATCGCAAGAACATCGTGTGGCTGAACGAGAAGGAGACCGGAGAGCACGAGCTTTGGATGGCCCCCATGGACGGCGGTCCGGCTAGACTCATTGGACCTGCCCTCGGCAAAGCCCCTCAGTACATTGAACTCAATCCCTACAAAAACGAGATGTACGTGCTCTTGCCCAAGCGGCAGCCGGCCGACCTTACGTTGGTAAAACGGGTGGACCTCGACACGTTCGCAATTACCGAAGGGGCCTCGATACCGCACGTCTTTAACGCCCTTCCTTTTTACCCTCCCGGCGGCGATCAAATCCTTACCCACGACCTCCAATCCAACCTGGTCATCGTCGGCCTCGGCCGGTTCCGGCCCTAATACGTCCCGCTGCGGCACGGCGCCCCTGCCTTTGATTTGGTGCACTGGGAGGCCACCGTTAAGGACGAAACGGGAATGCTCACTTTGTAATGAGTATTCGATTCGAATACGGACCAGAGCGGCCCGACGATCGAAAGCGTCTGTAGTCTAGACGAATTCGCCAATGCCCGCTGAGCGTAATTGGTCAGGTCCACCTTTTGCAACCCTAGAGGCAAAAGATGAAAACCCTACTTACTTCAGTTTTATCTATCTGGTGCATCTACTCAAACTTGGCATTGGCAAATCCGGACGCTAATGCGTTGGCGTGCATCCCCAAGTTTTCCTCCCTTTCCCCCCTCGCAAAAACGGCGGAGCTGGCCAACGTTGCCCAAAGTGATTACCGAGAAATTGCCCAGGTCTATTTGGGCCGTGGCGGATTCTTTAGAAGTCGCGCTTACGCCTGGGCCTTAGCGGAGCTCTACTACGATAATCCTAGGATGCCGCGGGAACAGAAAAAATCCGGTGATGGCAGGTACGATACCCTTCTTTTCCCCGGTGAGACGGAGAGAATCTGGGCCCGATCAACCCATCGTATGTACGACGACATGATCGTCGCTCACCCGAAAGAATCCGCCGCCGCCGTTCTCGAAAAAATGTTGGAGGTCTTTAATGACTCCTTCTTACACGACCCCCACGACCCGAAGTCCGCGTCAGCGGCCGTGGAGCAACTCGGTGAACTCATGAAGCGAACCGGCCTCACGCAGGACGAAGTAATGCTAGCGTTTCAACAAATGCGGCTACTCCGAGAGAGTCCCGAAATGACCATCCGTGTTTTAGCACTCATGGAACAAACGCTGCCGTTACACGGCCCGATCCTGATTCGCGACTGGCACGCCAAAGACCTGACCCGACGAATGGTTAAGCTCCCGGCAGACTATAGTTTTGGCACGATGGTTTTCGGAGCGCTAAGCGCGGTCGGCAGCGGAATCGCCTGGTACAACGGCGTAGATTTGCCCACGGTTGCCCACGCCGCCGGGGCCATAACCGCGTTACCCATGTCGTTCGGGGTAATGACGTTGGCGACCCGACACGTGATGACCCGATTTTCCAATGCGGTTCGCAAGTTTAAGGCGAGGAAGTCCTACGGCCCAAAAGAGGTGGTCAACTTGGAGAAATTGGCGGGGGTCAATCTCTTACCCCCTCCGATGGCTTCGCTCCCACTGTCGATCTCCTCCCCTTCCCTCAGATTGGATCACTACCAGTCCCGCAAGTCGGCCATCGCCGCGACCGATATTGAGATCCCAACCGAAGGCTTTAATCCCCGGACGTACGGGGTCGCTCTGCAGGTAGAGTCGGTGGGGATGGCCACCTCGGTCCTTCGTTTTCAAAAGTACGCCGCCGCTAAGGAAATTTGGGCCGAGATTGAAGGACACGTAGATAGCATTGAAAAGGGGCTAAGGGCCGGCGGAGTAAATCGCGGGGAGGCGGTCAATAAACTCATGGATCCGCTGATGCGGAAACTCGGCGACTTTGAAACGTTTCTTCAAGAAATCGATCGTCTACGGGAAGACAACCACGCGCTTCGGCAGCTAAACGTGCGCGCACTAACCCTGGCCAAAGAGGAAAAGAGTCGGCGTTTGGCGAAAGTAGAAGGGCTGCCTGAGGGTGATGAAGGAACGGCCAAGGCCGAGCGCGAAATTCTGGCGCTGGACGACCGAATTAAGTCGCTAAATCAAAATGGTCTCAACTTAGCTCGTCTTAATAGCAGCTTGGAGGTAGGCGAGGACGCCTTGGTCGCGGAGCGAGATTTGGTGGAATCGATGGGGTACGGCCTTTTGGGAGCTGGCCACGAGACGGTCACCGACGTGAATCAACCGCTCGATGCCGCAGCCATCGCCCTGCTTAAGGCCTTAAAGACGGTTACAAACTCCAAAGTAAAACTTAGGTAACGGCGGGCCCCGCATCCTCGCTGCGGCACGGCGCCCTTGCGTCATTTTGAGTGCACTGGTTTAGTTGGCAATCTGTGAAACCGACCAACAAGGCACCCGACAATCCGCTAGCGAGCCCGATTCAGTACATCAAAGGCGTGGGCCCCAAGCTGGGGGCGCTGTTCGTGAAGAAAGGCATTGCCACGATCGAAGACGCGTTGTTCTTCGCCCCCCGCGAGTACCAGGACCGGAGCCGCCTGACAAAAATCCGTGACCTCGTGCCGGGGCGCGCGACCACCGTGTTCGCCCGCGTAGTGACCGGCCGCTCGCTCACGCTGCGGGGTGGAGGAAATCGCTTCAACCGCTTCAGCCGGGGCGCCTTTCGATCCGGATTCGAAGCTACCGTTAAAGATGAAACGGGAATGCTCACCCTGTTCTGGTTCAATGCCTTTCCGAATCTGAAAGAAGAGTTGAAACCAGGCCAGCTCGTGATGCTATTCGGAAACGTCGAGCAGACGGGCACGTTGTTGCGCATCGCCCACCCGGACTACGAACTGATCGAGGAGAAGGACGGACCCGCAGTGTTGCACAAGCCGTCGGCCACCTTCGGAAGAATCGTGCCGATTTATAGTGAAACGGAAGGATTAACCCAAAAGGTAATCCGCCGCGTGGTGCACAGCGCGCTGAACACCTCGCTGAATCACCTCGACGATCCGTTGCCAGAAACGACGCGCACGCGGCTAGGGCTGCCGAACCTGCGGGACAGCGTGATGGACTTGCACTACCCCACGGTGGCGCCCGAAAACGGCGAGCTACCGGCCAAGGTGAGTCGCCTCATCTTCGAAGAATTCTTCGCATTGGAACTCGGTCTGATGCTGAAGAAAAAGGGCAAGGCAATGTTCAAGGCGCCTAAGCTTGCGCACGCGACGGCGGTGGACGAGTTTTCAAAACTACTGCCCTTCGCGCTAACCGCCGGGCAGCAAGAAGCGATTCGCCAGATTGTGCGCGATATCGGTAAAGGCGAACCGATGACCCGCCTGCTCCAGGGGGATGTCGGATGCGGTAAAACGGTCGTGGCGCTGGCCGCCGCTGCGGTAGCGGCCAAGGCCGGTTACCAAGTGGCCTTCATGGCGCCGACGGAAATTTTGGCCGAGCAGCACATCAAGAACGCACAAAAGTATTTGGCGCCGATGGGAGTTACGTTTGCCCTGCTCTCCTCTTCGGCGGACGATAAGGTCGCCACCCTGGAGAAGCTAGCGAGCGGCGCCTGTCGGGTGGCGATCGGAACGCACGCCCTTTTTCAGAGCGACGTGAAATTCGCGAAGCTGGGGTTCGTCATCGTCGACGAGCAACACCGTTTTGGCGTGAACCAACGTAACGAGCTTATGCGCAAAAGCGTGAAGCTGGTACCGCACCTACTGATGATGACCGCCACGCCGATACCGCGTAGCCTGGCGCTGACCGCTTACGGTGATCTCGACATTACGACCATTCGCGAAAAACCCGCGGGCCGACAGCTAATCGACACGAAGATATTTTTCGAATCTAGCCGACAAAAACTGTACGAAGCGATTGCGGCCACGCTCGGCCGAGGCGAACAGGTTTACGTTATCTACCCGCTCATCGAAGAGTCGGAGAAGCTCGACCTGAAATCGGCCTCTAAAATGTTTGAGAGCTTCCGCGACGAGCTGTTTCCCGGCGCCAAGGTCGGACTGCTCCACGGCAAGATGGAGAGCAAAGAGAAAGACGCCATCCTCGAACGCTTCCGAAGGAAAGAGATCGAGATTCTGATCTCCACCACCGTGATCGAAGTTGGCATCGACGTCGCCAACGCCACCCTGATGGTGATCGAGCATCCCGAACGCCTGGGGTTGTCGCAGCT
>JAYUBV010000187.1:0-2096 GCA_043740655.1 Pseudomonadota bacterium
TTGAGCTGATCGCGGCGCCACCTGGGCGTTTTGTTAGACCCAAAAACGAGAAAGACGAAAAGACCGACGATCGGCTGAAAGAAAACGAGCAGGAGCCACACTTTGGCAGCGGTCGGCGACCGGCGCGTGGGTACCACAAATAACATCACGATCCGGATGGCCCATTCGACGGTCCACAGTCCTAGCTGAAATGGCTCATCCACAGTCGGATTCTAACGGAAATCCGAGGAGCGGCTGGGTAAAATCATTCAGCGGACCGTAGCCACCCGGCTACGGTCCGCCGAACGTCGTCGCTAACTCATTCCAAATCGGCGTTTACATTTTCAGCGGGCACGACTTCGACCTGGCCCCGCATGCCCATGCCTTCGTGGGGTAGGCAGATGTACTGGTAAAGGCCGGCCACCGTGAACTTCTGGGTAAACGTCTTACCGGCGGTCAAACGGCCAGAGTTAAACGGGGCGGCGCCCGCGGGCAAAATCACATTCGTAGGGTCCTTGGCGAGATTTGGGTCCGCCGTGACGGTGTGCGCGATACGCGATTCGTTGACGAACTCTACGGTATCCCCGGCGTGCACTTGCACGCGGTCCGGCGCGAACGACATCGCACTCGTTATCGATACGCGGACGGTCGCCGCTGAGGCAGCTTGGGACAACAGGAACAGGGAACCTAACAACCTACTTGTGAACTTCATAAATAACTCCTCATTTAAGGGAGGCCCCAACCCGGGACCAACCGCATGACTTAACCCTAGCGGGCAACCGGGCTTTGCAACAGGCTGCGAGATCGGCATCTCATGTTTCCATATTGGCTATACTGATATAGCCCCGCAATGGTAGGGTGGGCGCGGAGGTTGGGATGACGCGTGACGGGATAGGGCAAATTTCTCTCTTCGAACTGGAACTGCTGGGGGAGCTAGGCTCCCACGCTTCGCTCCGCAGCCTGGGCCGGGCCAAGCACCTTGAGCCACCGCACCTCTCCAAAATCTTGGCCAAGCTCGAAATCAAGCTGAAGGCCACCGTGATCAAGCGTTCGCCCAAGGGCTACCTGCTCACCCCGCAGGGGCTTCGCCTAGTAAAGATTGCGCGCGAAATGCTGCCGTACCGAGACGCGCTTACCGACGGGAACCTGCCGGAAACGGACGACGTGCCGCAGATGCTGACGGTGGCGGCCGCGCGTTTCGTAGCGTCGCACCTTTTGGCACCGGCGGTGGAAAAGCTGCGGGCCAAGGATCCTAAGCTCCGTTTCCGCCTCATCGACATGGCGCCGGATGAAATTGAACAGGCGGCTCTAAAGTCGGCGTGCGAACTTTTAGTGAGTATCGGCGAGCCCACGCTGACTCGCGCATGGGAAACCTCCCGCGTGGGGTACCTGTCTTGGGGGCTGTACGCTGCGCGTCGGCACCCCATTGGCACAGCGGTGAAGGAGTCCGTCGTGGCGGGCTACCCCTTTCTCGTTCCTACGTACTGGAAGGGGAATGGTTTTGAAAAGGGGGAAGACGGTTGTCCGTTGTCCTGGCGCAAGCGTAAGCATGGCGACGAGAGCAGCAGCGTGATTACGGCGGTAGAAATTTTGCGCCACTCTCCCGACCAGCTCCTATTCGCCCCGCGCGTCGTGATGAAGCAGCCGGTGGCCACCGGCGATCTAAAAGAGATTCGCGTGGCGGAGTGGGAAAAAATAGAGCGGCCTATTTACCTGTCGCTCCGAGGAGACGCGGTAAACAAGCCGCTCGAAAAGAGACTGCTGGTCGCCTTAGGCGACCAGCTTACTTAGTCATTGCAGGAGCCCGAAGGGCGCAAGAAGCAATCCCGTGGCATGAGAGCCAACGGCGTCTCTGCCTATTCAACGAGATTGCTTCGTCCTCTTCGAGGACTCGCAATAACAAAGAACGTTACTTGCCGATTTCGTCGGCTAGCGTCGTAGCGCCGTAGATCTTGCGGACGGCTTCCATTATGCCGGCCGAATCTACCGAGACCGAACGATTCATCGTGTCGGTGTAAAGGTAGTCGGACATCAGCGAGTGGATGTTACCGTCGAAGATGAGACCCACGATTTCCCCGTTCTTATTCAGGACCGGGCTGCCGCTGTTGCCGCCGATG
>JAYUBV010000188.1:0-2095 GCA_043740655.1 Pseudomonadota bacterium
CGAACGGTGCAAGCGTTAACCCGGCTGCGACCGAGCCCTACGCAACCAGGTTCCGTGCTGTCCGTGATCGCATGGTGGTGGCACAACGACATTCGCGAGCGCGGACGTGCCACACTCGGACTGGGCGGTTTTCTACAGGGAACCGGACTTGCGTTTCCCCGCCGTGACTTTGAAGCACTGCCCGCGTTTCCGACCTCGGACGTCGAGGACAAAACGTGGACGGTCGAGCTTCACCGCCAAGGGCGAGCTCCGCGGTTTGAGCCACTCGCCGTGTGGACGAGTGGGGTGGCCGAAGGCAACCGCGGGTGGCAACGGCAAAGACGGCGCTGGGAGCTGGGGCACCTTGCCGAAATAGCGCACAGACTCCCCGGTATCGTCGGCGCCTTTTTCTTTCGTCACGAGCTACGGCTACTTTACTTTGCGATCGATTTTTCGGTGCCGCCGCTGTTTCTTTTTGCCACGCTAGGCATCCTGCGCACGGCGGTTTTTCTGGATGCATTCACTTGGATTTTTTTGGCGTGGCTAATCATTTTTGGTTCCACGCTCACGTTTCATTTTTTGTGCGAACGAATCGTTCCGACAACTGCGGTTGCCCGCGCGGTAGCTCCGTGGCTGCGCCTAAAATTTGAGATTGCAATCGAAGCCGCACAGATTTTGTTTCGGCGCCCGCGTTCTCTCTGGTAATCTTGAACCAACTTTTTAATTCGCTTTGCCGTCGACAAACTGACATGAAATTCGCGGTCCTCTTTTTTTTTCTTATCCTCACGCAATCATTTTTGCTGGGACTATTTCATTTTGCATATCACGAACCATGGCGCGATGAGGTCCAGCACCTCTTGCTCGCGCAAAAGAACGTCCGTTTCCATCAACTCATACAAGCGCTGCGGTTCGAAGGCCATCCTCCGTTGCTTCATCTGATCTACCAGGAGCTTCTCCGTGTAGCCGAACCACGTTTGGTGTTGGCGATCGTTGCCGCTGCGGGCTATTTTGCCCTCGGCCTGGCGACGTTCGCGATAGCTCAGGGAATCACCACCAATTCACTCGGCGCTTTCCTCGTTTCGGTGGCGGCCAGCTGGAGCTACTCCGCGGTTTACGAACTCGGCGTGGTTTCACGCGGCTACGGACTGGGGATGGCCTTTGCGGTAGCGGGGCTAGCGTGCTGGGTGTGGCATCAAAAAAGACCGAATGCCTGGCTACACGCCTTGGGCGTGCTGTGGATGGTAGCGGCCGTTCACACCTCGGTACACGCCGCTATTTTGTCGTGCTGCTTTACCCTACCCTTTTTTATCCGCTGGAATTTTGAGCAACGGCGGAGCTTGATCCTGCGTACCGCGGTGCCGATGGGATTTGCCCTTATCTGTCTTTGGCTTATCGTGCGCGATAGTCCCGATCGTATGCCTTCCCTCGTGGCCGCCAGCCCGGCCGGGATTGGTGAGATGCTGGTCAACGCCAGCCGCTCCTGGGAACGCGGCGATCACGTTGTCCTGCTGATGCGGCACCTCACTAAGATCTTTTACGAGTACGGTTACCCTACGAATTGGTGGCCCACGGACTACTCCTTAGCCTTTAAACAATTAGGCGGTAGCGCGTTCATGGCGCTCCTGGCGATTACCATTTTGCGTATAGTCACCGTGCGGGAATACTGGCGCGAGCACTTCGTCTTGCTCGTCGGGGTGCTTTTCACGATCGTGTTTTATGATTTTTTCCTTCGCTACCTCTACAACGGAAACTTCCGTCACCAGCTATTCTTGCTGCATCCGCTGTTTCTGTTCTGCGTCTTCTTCTGGTTGCGGGAACGCCCCGGGACGGTGCGCGCCGGTTTCGCGCGGGGATCACTCCATGAACGCACGAACGGCGCGATGGCCTACGTTGCCTCAGTGTGCGTAGCGATCTTATTCGTATTCCAGTGGGCGGCTAATGCTTCGGCCCTAGTCTCGGATGCCAGATGGCCCTTCTCGGCCACGGCCGAGCTTCGAAACTTCATTCCTGACTCGGATAAAACTCGCGCGCGTCGTCCATCCTGGAATAGAAATGGGCGTGCGGAAGCCAAAGGGCTAGCGGCGTGGCCACGTAATCGGTATCGACGGCGATGAGC
>JAYUBV010000189.1:0-7047 GCA_043740655.1 Pseudomonadota bacterium
CAACATGACCATCCCATTTTACTGCCTCCTCATCATCCTTGTGTTCCCCTACCTCGCGAAGGTGCCGCTCATCAAGGCGATGGCTTCCGAAGGGCGCGGCTACGACAATAAGAACCCGCGCGACCAGCAGGCCCGCCTCACGGGCTGGGGCAAGCGGGCGCTCGCGGTCCATATGAATAGCTTCGAGTTCACGCCGGTGTTTGCGATCGCGGTCTTCATGAATCACCTCACGAACGCGGGGGCCGCGCCGGTGAGCGCTGGACTAGCGATCTACGTCGTGATCTCGCGCTTCGCTTACATGGGGTTGTACCTCGCCCACCAGGCCAGCTTCCGTTCAATCGCTTGGTTCTCGGGCTTCATCGCCAGCCTGGCGCTAGCGACCGTAAGCCTCTGGGCGGGTCTATCCCGGCTGGCCGAGGGTTAAGATGAGCCTTTCGTCACTGGGACTAGACGCCTTTTTCGAAGTTGCCCGCTGCGGACACTTTTCGCAGGCCGCTCGGGCATTGCACGTCACGCAGTCGGCGCTGTCCCAGCGGATAAAGAATTTGGAGACCGACCTTGGCACCGCGCTATTCATTCGGGATAAGGCGGGCGCGCGTCTCACCGAAAGCGGAGAGAAGCTCTTGCGTTACTGCCGGCTGCGCGAGTCGATGGAGGCCCAAGTGCTACACGACGTGGCGCAGGCCAAGCCCGGCGATTCGCTTGTCGGCTCGCTGCGCATCGCGGGTTTCTCGACGGTATTGCGATCGGTGGTGATGCCGTCGCTGACGGAGCTGGTGGAAAAAAATCCGGGCGTTTCACTGGAGCTGCTAAGTCGCGAGCTGCGCGAGATTCCCGCTTTGCTGCGGACCGGGGCCTGCGATCTCGCCTTCACCGACGACGAGATTTCGATTCCCGGCGTGAAGAGCCTTCGCGCGGGTTTCGAAGAGAACGTATTAATTGAGCCAATTAACGGCCACGGAGACGGCTACCTCGATCACGACAGCCTCGATCGCACGACGATGAAGTTCTTGAAATCGCAGGGTCAGGAAATTTCCGGCCGCCGGCTGTACCTCGACGAGATCTACGGCATCTTGGACGGCGTGGCGCTGGGCTGGGGCCGCGCGGTGGTGCCCAAACACTTGCTAGAAGGCCGCGCCGGGATCCGCCCGGTCGCGGGGATGAAACCATTGCGCACGCCGGTTTACCTTTCGTACTTCGACTCTCCCCTCATGCCGCGCCTCCTGAAGTTAGCAGTGGAAAGCCTGCGCAAAGGCATGTCCGAACGCCTCTAAAAAAGGCCTTCAAAAAAATGCTGGCCAAAATCGCGGAGGGCCGTTAATTTCAATGAATATTGATAATGATTATCATTTTCAGGAGATCCCCAAATGGACAACCACACCACGCCGCATTCCACCCCACTGACCACGAGCCAAGGCCCGTTGTTTGTACGCCGTTGCGGCTGTGGCGGGGTACACCTCTGCATTGGAGGAGTCTCAATAAACCTAGGCAAAGAGGCCGCCGTATTCCTAGCCGATGAGTTTTCTAGAGTGACGGAAGACTGGCGAGAGGTGCCGAAACCGGTCGAGACGCCTACCCTCCCCCCCCTGCTCCGCCTCATTGCGCAAGAGACCAACTGATTGATATAAGGTCGCGTGGCAAAAGACGCGAAGAATTCAAAAAAACCGCTGCCGTGTGGCCGGCCCCGGCCTATGCACACTCCGCACGTGGGGGGCAAAGGGGAAGAGCTGCGACTCCTGCAAGAACGGCTCGATGCCTACGCCAAGGGCAAGGGGCTTAACTCCAGCGCGTCGCGTAATCACATTCTCGCCATCATCGCCGAGCAGACTGGCCATTTTTCACCGACCCAGCTCATTCAGAAGGTGAGCCTGCGCTATCCCAGCGTCGGTCCGGCCACCGTTTACCGCAACCTCACTTTGTTCATCGAAGCGGGCGTACTGCGCCAAACTTTGACCGCCAGCTCAGGCGAAACCCTGTACGAGGTAGAGACCGAAGAGCACCACGATCACATCGTGTGCTTGGACTGCAACGAGATCTTCGAATTCCACGACGAATCGATCGAAAAGTCGCAGGACCGCGTCGCCTCGGGCATGAAGTTCAAAACCGAAAACCACTGGCACGTAATCTACGCGCGCTGCGAGATGTTGAAACGGAAGTAGAGCAACGTTGCAGGAGCCCGCAGGGCGAGGAAGCAATCCCGCGGCATGAGGACTAACGACGTTGGACCTCATGCCACGAGGTTGCTTCGCTACGCTCGCAATGACAAAGAACGGAGCTCGCAATGACAGAAAGCTGCGCCCGCAATGACCGGCTAACCGCACAAACGGTGGGTTAAGTCCCTCCAGTTCGGATTGAGTTTCTCAATCAGCGCTACCTTCTTCGCTCGGGAACCGCCCTTAATCTGCTTCTCCCGGTGAATAGCTTCCTCAATACCTCCGCAATCCTCGTAATAGACCAGCTTCATGCAGTGGTACTTCGCGGTGAAGCCCTTCACGAGCTTGCTTTGATGTTCAAATATGTGCTTAGTCAGGTCGCTCGTTACGCCGGTATAGAGGACGTGATTGTGTGGGTTGGTGAGGATGTAGACGAAGCCGGGTTTATCCATCTACGTAGGTGACTACGGGACCGCTAAGACAGCAACCACGTTTGGGGAGCTTCTCCCCACGTCATTGCGAGAAGCCCGGAGGGCGACGAAGCAATCTCGCGGAATGAGATCCAACAGGTTGGTCCTTATTCCACGGGATCGCTTCCGCCTGGCGTATGCCCGGCTCGCAATAACAAAGGACGGCCTCGCAATGACATTGCTACCACTTCACGAGCGGCGGAAGCGAGACGAAGATCGCCTCCACGTTTCCGTTGGTCATTAGACCAAACTTAGTACCGCGATCGTAAACTAGGTTGTATTCCGCGTAGCGGCCGCGCCAGTAGAGTAACTTTTCGCGATCGACTTCGGTGTACTCGGTGTTTATCCGCTTTTTCAAAATGGACGGGTAGACCGTCGCGTAGGCATCGCCCACCGCGCGCATGAAGGCGAAGAGTTCGTTGAAGTCGCCCTTCAGGTAATCGTAAAAGATACCGCCAACCCCGCGAATGGACTGGCGGTGCGGAATGTAGAAGTACTCGTCGCACCACTTCGTAAACTTTTCGTAACTGACGGTGCCGCCGATGGGATTTTTATCGCAGGCCGCTTTCAGCGCCGCATGGAATGCTTTCGTGTCCTCTTCGAAGGGATTACACGGAGTCAAGTCGGCGCCGCCGCCGAACCAGAACGTCTCCCCCACCTCGAGCAGCCGTACGTTCATGTGGCCGATCGGCGCAAACGGATTCATAAGGTGACCGATGGTCGACACGCCGGTAGCAAAAAACGGTTTGCCCGCGTGCTCACCCTCCAGAGCCGGGTATTTTTCGCCGTGCACTTCGGAAAAATTGACGCCGGCTTTTTCCACGATTTGGCTACGCATCACGGTCATGGTGCCGCCGCCGCCCTCGGGACGGGGCCAGCTCTTTTTCTCGAACTTACCTTTGCCGTCAATAGACTCGAACGACGCCACCAGCCGATCCTGAAGATCGAGCAAATAGGTTTTCACCGCCTGCTTTTGTTCGTCTTTCAAAGCGCCCATAAAAGCACCATACTCCGCCCCACGATGCTGAGAAAGCTCTTCGGCCCGAAAAACTCGCTGGTGATTCCGTTCGACGGCAAGGCTTCACTAGATCGCGACGAGCTGGATGCCCGACTGGATCACGTAGAGGCCTACTATAAGTTCGCCCCCCTCTCCGAACTTGTCGATGGGCTGGCCGCCAACTCATTTGGTTTAGCCAGTCTCGTCTTTCTGTCGCCGAGGAAACGGACTTTCCTAGAAATTCTGCCCGAGCTCGAGTCACGCCGCCTTCCCGTAACGATCCTAGCCGATACCGACACGGTGGGCAGTAATCGGCTGACCGCCGATGAAGAAATTCAAGCGTACCTCACCCATTACCCCCCGGCTGCCGCGGACCGAGAGTTAATACAGTTGGTGACGCGCTGGCGCGAAGGCACGTTTCGGGAAACCGAACTTCTGCTAGCCCGCGTGCGCCATTTCGGCCCGTTTCCCGTCGAGCACGCTAGCCCGTTCGAATTTTGCGTGACGTGGGGAAAGATTACCGAAGTTCCGGTGTCGCTCCGCGAAGTAGGAATCACTTTCTCCCGTTATATTGACGACAAAGAGCTAGAGGAGCGCCTGCAGTTTGTCGCGCAGCGCGCAGGCTCGGCGGTTCGGTTCGCCGCGGGGGCCACCTTTCTATCGTCGGTGGAAGCTCTGCCGCGAAATGGGATTCGTGGTGTCGTCGGCGAAAAAACGGGAGTGGTGGAAAAGGGAACTTCGCCTTTCGATCTCCCCCGGTTCGCCTTCGAAGCCGTCTAAGCCTCTATGCTTTCCAACCAGAATCGGTTATCTTTTCTTTAAATCCTATAGGGGGGTATTTTTCATGGCAACGAAGGTCGCGAAGGTTGGCGTAAAGAAGGAATCTGGTTGGCTTTACTACTTGGACAAAAAGGGAAATATCTCCCGTTCCAAGATGGGCCGTGGACGTAAGCCCACCAACACCAAGCCGCAGGTAGTGGCGAAACTCGGCGTGAAGCGCCAAGTCGGATACCTCTACTTCGTCGACAAGCAGGGCGACCTCTCGATGGCGAAAATGTCGCGTAGCGGACGCAAGCGGAAGACCGCTAAGAAATCCGCGAAGAAAAAGCGTTGACCCGCTAGTCTTCGATAAGACTTTTAAAAGGGCTCTCCCACCGGGAGGGCCTTTTTTTTGCCGTTTGCCGACGGTCTTGGTATCTCCATTCCACGGAGAAAAGCTATGTCACTAAGCCTGCCCACGTCCCCCATGCCCAAAAACGAACCGATAAAGGAATACCGTCCGGGTTCGCCCGAGCGCGAAGCCCTGGTGGCGGAGCTGAAGCGGCAGGAATCGCTCGAAATGGACATTCCCGTCATCATCGACGGTAAAGAGATCCGCACGGGTAACACCGACGTCATCCGCGTACCGCACCGTCACGAAAAACATTTGGGCAAGTATCACAAAGCTGGCGGCGAAGAGGTTCGTAAGGCTATCTCCGGATCGCAACGGGCGTGGAAGGAATGGTCGGAGTACCCGTTCGAAGCGCGCGCCGCCATTTTCCTGAAAGCGGGCGACTTACTCGCCGGCAAGTACCGGCAGATTTTGAATGCCTCCACGATGCTAGGCCAGAGCAAGACGTGCTACCAAGCGGAGATCGATGCGGCCTGCGAACTAGTCGACTTCTTCCGTTTCAACGTCCACTTCATGGAACAGATGTACAAGATGCAGCCCCTCTCGGGGCCCGGTCAGTGGAACCGCTCCGAGTACCGCCCCCTAGAAGGTTACGTCTTCGCGGTGACTCCGTTCAATTTCACTTCGATTGCCGGCAACTTGCCCACCTCGGCCGCCATCCTGGGCAACGTGTGCCTGTGGAAGCCGGCGTCGACCTCGATCCTTTCTAACTACTATCTCGTGAAGCTACTCGAAGAAGCGGGTTTGCCTCCGGGCGTAATCCAGTTCTTGCCCGGCAGCGGCAAGGCAATCGGCGACGTGGCGCTGTTCGATAAACATTTGGCCGGCGTGCACTTCACCGGCAGCACCGAAGTGTTCCACCAGATCTGGGGCACCGTGGGAGAAAACGTACGCAGCTACCGCAACTACCCCCGCCTCGTCGGCGAAACGGGCGGCAAAGACTTTGTGTTCGCCCACCCTTCGGCGGACGTAGACGTATTGCGCGTAGCACTGGTGCGCGGCGCGTACGAGTACCAGGGGCAAAAGTGTTCCGCGGCCTCGCGTGCGTACATCCCGAAATCAATTTGGACCCGACTTAAAGACGGGTTAATCGATGAAATCAAAGGGCTGCGCATGGGCGATCCGGCAGATTTCCGTAACTTTGTCGGCGCGGTAATCGACAAGAACTCGTTCGAGAACATCCGCGCTTACGTGGACGGCGTGAAATCAAGCTCTCAGGCTGAGATTTTGGTGGGTGGCCGCTGCATCGGTGAAACGGGTTATTACGTCGAGCCGACGCTGATCGAAGCCAAGGACCCCAAGTACCGCACGATGTGCGAAGAGATCTTCGGACCCGTGCTGACCGTGCACGTATACGAAGACGCCAAGTGGGAAGAGATGCTGACGGTAGTCGACGAAACGTCGCCGTACGCCCTCACCGGCGCGTTCCTGGCCCAGGATCGCAAAGCCATTGAGATCGGTCTAAAACGCCTGCGCTTCAGCGCCGGCAACTACTACATCAACAACAAACCCACGGGTGCGGTAGTCGGCCAGCAGCCTTTCGGCGGCGGACGCTCCTCCGGCACTAACGACAAGGCCGGTAGCCTGTTCAACCTGATGCGGTGGACCTCGGTAAGAACGATCTCCGAAACGTTCCATCCTCCGGTAGACTACAAGTATCCCTTCATGGAGGCTTAACCCTTTGGAAAAAATTCTCTCGGTTCTCTTCGGAGTGGCCATCGGCGCAACCGTCCTCGGCGGATGCTCCAGCCGCTCCGTCATTACGGGAGAAGAGGCCAGCCAGCCGGATCTCGCGTGCAAAAAGATTGGCGATTTTTTCACCTTCGATCTCGCGCGCTACCAAGAACGGGTCGACGATGCCTCGTTCTCCTACCAGGAAGAGCAGTGGAAGGTAGAAACGGCGGCCAAGGACGCTTCGCTAAAGAAAATGGCCTTCCTCTTCGAGACCTACCAAAAGGCAGTATACGATCAGGGGATCGTCGACCAGGTAAAACGCCTTTCCGACCAGGTGGAGAAATTAACCCTCAGGGATTGTAAGTGGGTCGCGCGGTTGAAGCGGGTCCGTCAGGTATTCCAGTCCAACATCCTCACCGACGCCAAGGTGATGGAGAAAGAAAAAGAAAACCAAGAGTGGCAAGACCGTCTCCAAAAGGACAGCAGCGCTTTCCGCATTTCGCTTCCCGACGAGGCCGAGCCGCTCTCGACGGCGCTGTTCTCCAAGAAGTTGGCCTCGACCGGCGATCGGTCAGCGCGGGA
>JAYUBV010000190.1:0-2091 GCA_043740655.1 Pseudomonadota bacterium
AAAATTTTCCGTGGAAAAACTGCTCGGCTGCGGTTCGTCGTGCAAAAACATGCGGCGCGAAAACTTCATTACGATTTTCGCTTGGAGATGGGCGGCACGATGAAAAGCTGGGCCGTGCCGAAGGGGCCTTCGCTCAACCAGGCCGATAAACGCTTAGCCGTGGAAGTCGAAGACCATCCGCTTTCCTACCGCACCTTTGAAGGAACGATTCCCCACGGAGAGTACGGCGGCGGAACCGTGATGGTGTGGGACGAGGGAACGTACGAACCGGCGCACCCGGAAGATGGGGAAGGTAAGCTGCTGAGCGATTGGGAAAAGGGTCGGCTCCACTTCGTGCCACCGCGTCCAGCGCCAAAGCGGCCATGCAAAAGCGGGACAAATGGCCGTCGCCTGCGTCCAAGCCAAAGAAGCTCAAACCCGTACTCGCTAAACGTTCCGATTTCATGAAGCCCATGCTGGCCACCCTCGTGGATAAGCCCTTCCAACGTGACGGCTGGATTTATGAAATTAAATGGGACGGTTACCGGGCGGTGGCCGAAGTTTCGCCCAAGGGCGTTTCACTCTATTCCCGGAATCAAAATCCATTCGAACCGCCTTCGCGATGCAAAGTGCGAACCTCCTCGGCGCCGAACGCGTGATTGCTATCGACCACTTAGAAGATAGGTTGGCGATAGCGGCGGAAGTGAGTGGCGCGGAAACGCTAAACTTCGACGAGACCGACGGCATCGTCGACGAACTGAGGGAGCGGACCGGGGGACGCGGCCCCGATTCCTGCATCGACGCCGTCGGCATGGAGGCGCACGGAAATTACCTCGATGCGTTGTACGATCGGGTAAAGCAAGCCGTAATGCTGGAGACCGATCGTCCGAGCGTATTTCGCCGTGCGATTCAGTGCTGCAAAAAAGGCGGGACGGTTTCTATTCCCGGAGTGTACGGAGGCATGCTCGACAAGATGCCGTTCGGCGCCGCCTTCGCCAAGGGGCTAACCCTCAAGATGGGCCAGACCCACGTGCAGAAGTTCCTGCCGACCTTGTTGCAACACATCGAGGACGGCGACCTCGATCCGTCGCGCATCATCACGCACCGGTTTCCCTTGGCCCAGGCGGCGGAGGCCTACGAAATCTTCGATAAGAAGGATCACCACTGCGCGAAGGTCGTTCTGACTCCGTAACCCATGTGGTACGGAGGAACCGCGGGGTGGACCATCCCCAAGCCACATGGCGAATTATTTTCAGACGCGGAGGTCACGGGGGGCACTCATTTAGAGCGCTACTCCCGGACCTTCAACGCCGTTGAAATCAATTCGTGCTTCTACCGATCGCACAAGCCGAAGACCTACGCGCGCTGGGCGAGTTCGGTTCCTGAGGGCTTTCGCTTTTCCGTGAAGCTTCCCAAAGAGATGACTCACGTGTGCCGCTTGGCGGATACGGACGGGGCGATTAGGGAATTCGCCGGAGGGATTGCGGAGCTGCGTGAAAAGCTCGGCGTCGTGTTGATACAGCTTCCGCGGAGCTTGCATTTTGATCCCACGATCGCCCAGCCCGTGTTTCGTCGGGTGCGGGAACTGTGCTCCGCTAAGCTCGCGCTGGAAGCACGCCACGCCAGCTGGTTCACCGAGGCCGCATCAGATATGTTGCGTACTTGCGGGGTGTCGCGCGTCCTCGCTGATCCGGAAGCCCACCCGGCGCGCGAAGCCGACTTCGGCGCTGGCAGTTTTGTATACGCACGTCTGCACGGTTCGCCACGAATGTACTACTCAGCTTACGATGACGGCGTCCTGGCAAATTTCAAGCGACCCCTAGGCGAGGCTTTGCGGACGAACCGAGACGTCTGGTGTGTGTTCGACAACACGGCGGAGGGTCACGCAACCCAGGATGCCTATAGAATGCAGAAGTTAACGCGAGGCATTAATTTGTCTTGATTTTAAAGTAAAACCCTCTACAAGACGGTGAAGGCCGCAAATTTCCTGTTTCGTTTTTCAATTTTCGAGGTTATTCGTGCGCCCTCTTTATTTCTTAATTCCCTTAGTCATCCTTTCCTGTTCGCAACCTCCTTCAGAACCCAAGAAACAATTTCAAGCTGAACGATTGA
>JAYUBV010000191.1:0-7030 GCA_043740655.1 Pseudomonadota bacterium
GCAACAAGACCAAAGTACATTTATTCCGGTGCCCGCAGACTACAGCGTTCCCACTTTTTCGCCGGACTCTAAGGAATTGCTGTTCATCGACACGGTCCAAAAGACCTTTCACCGCGTTCCTTTTGAAAACGGGAAGGTGGACTGGGCGCGGGCCACCCAATACGGCCCCTTCGCCGTGGACACCAATCCCAAAGGTAAGCGGCTAAAGTGGATGCCCGGAGCGGAACCGCATCTCGCTATCGCGGCGTCGGACCGCCTCTACGAGCCTCCGTTTCAGTTCGATTGGAAGACCAACGTCGCCACGCCCCTCAAAGGCTCCTTCTTCGAGCCGCCGGCCCAGACCCACTACAATCCGGCGGGGCGCGACGGACTAATTGCCTTCCACAACTACCCCAACGGTTCAGACGTGGCTGAAGTGCGGGTGTATCGAGTCGATAAGGACGGAAACGCCCGCGCGCTGACGGAAGCCGTGAAGGCTAGAAAAGAGTCGTTTTCCGAGGCGGCGTTGGTGCTCGAAAAAACCGACGATGGTTTTGTTGTGCTCCCCTCCGCCTTTGGCGGCGTCGGAGGGTTCGGCCTTAAGTTTGTCAGCGATAAGGGGACTAAGGTGGAGGACGTGGCCTTCCCGGAGCTGGATCGGCCGGGGGCGAAGTACTTCCTCGTGTCCCACCCGACCCGGAACGGACTCATCATCGTGGTGGAAGATCGGCACGACGCGCGAGAAAAGAAAGTGGCCAATGAGAATCGAATCTATTGGCTCGACATAGCTACGCGTAAACTGTCGAAGGTTCTGGTTCCGGAAGCGGTGTTAAAAAAAAGGCAATACACTGAGTTTAACGTTCGCGTTTCGTCCGATGGCAAAGAGCTAATCGTGCAAAACGGGCAGGAGGTTTTCTTCCTCTCCCTACAAACCGACGTCGTGACGGAGTAAGGGCTGGTCATTACACGATCAGCATCGCATCGCCGTAGCTAAAAAAGCGATATCGCTGCTCGACCGCCTCGCGGTAGGCCGCCAGGATCGACTCCTTACCCGCGAAGGCAGATACCAAAATCACTAGCGTGGACTGCGGAAGGTGGAAATTGGTGATGAGGCCGTCTGCCAATTTAAACTCGTGGCCCGGAGTGATGAAGATGCGGGTGCTGGCGGCCTTCCCATACTGAGGTACTGACTCCAGGGCTCGCAGCGTGGTGGTTCCAACGGTGATGACCCGGCCGCCACGTTTGCGGCAGGCTTCAATCTTCTCCAGCGTTTCGTCCGGCACTTGGTAGCTTTCCGAGTGCATCTGATGGCCGGCGAGGTCGTTGGTCTTAATCGGCGCGAAGGTGCCATAGCCAACGCGCAACGTCACAAAGGCGCTATCGATCCCCTTTTCCGCCAACCCCTTCAAAAGCTCCGGGGTGAAATGCAGACCGGCGGTTGGGGCGGCGATGGAGCCGCTGACCCGCGCGTAAACCGTTTGGTAGGTCGTCTTGTCGTTCTCGTCCGCTTCGCGTTCGAGGTACGGGGGCAGCGGCATCGTGCCGTTGGTGTCGAGCCAGGCGTCTTGGGTGGCCGGATCCAATCCGTCCGCCCGTAGAAAAAAATCATCCCCCTGCCGGGTCATTAGCCCGATAGAGCCATCCAAGAAACGAACGGTAAGCCCGCCCTTCACTTTTTTGCCGGGCCTCACTAGGCACCGCCACGAGCCGTCGCCCACCGGTTCGAGCAGCAGCAACTTCATGGCCCCGCCGTGGGGGCTGGTCGCCCAGAGGCGCGCCGGAATGACCTTGGTGTCGTTAAAGACGAGTAGGTCATTCGGGTTCAGCTTGTCGCCAAGCCGCGTGAACTCACCGTGCGTCCGGGCGCCTGACTTTCTATCCAAATGGAGCAAGCGCGAGGCGTCCCGGGGGGAAACCGGGAACCGCGCGATAAGCTCGTCGGGTAACGCAAAGTCGAAGTCGGTCAAAAACACGCGCGCAACATAAGGGAAACGGCTTTCCGCCGCTAGCCCGATTTGCGGTTGCCGAGGGCGGAGAAGCGGGGGGTCGGGCGAAACAGACGGCTACCGCCGTAGTAGTGCTGCAGGATCTCTTCGTAACCTTTGCCCTGGCGGGCCATGCCGCGGGCGCCCCACTGGCACATGCCCACGCCGTGACCGGCGCCGGTGCCCGTGAATTCGATCTCCGTAGGCAACGCGGTCCACGTGAAGTTGGTGCTCTGCAGGCGGGTAAAGCCAAGCCGGCGGCGGAACTCTTCGGCGCGGAACTTTGTCGTTTTACTGGTGCTCTGGGTGGTGATTTCGATGAGCCTTCCGGAAGCATCGCGTTTCGTGGTGTTCAAAGTCAGGGCTTCCAACGGAAGTTTCAGCGCTTGGGTCAGCTCGCCCGACGGCACGCGTGCGGTCCAGCGGTAGTGATTTTTCTGGCAGTACTGACAAGTCGCGGCCGGCGCACGGTTTCCTTCCGCGTTGATCCAGATCTCCTTCGCGGTCGCCGTGCTTCCGCCGCAGCGGGAATGGAAAAATGCTTTGAACGGCGGGGGCAGTTGATGCCCCTTAGCGGCCTCTTCAAAATAAAGGAATTGCCCGGTGGTCGCCTTCACGGCTGCTTTTACTAAACTGTTCTTAGAAGTATCTCCGGCGACCTGGCCGAACACCTGATCGTGGATGGAAGCCTCCACATCGTACATTGGGTTTCTTGGGTTTTGTTGGCGGTGAAACGCAAACGTGCGGGCGGCCACGGCTTGGGCTTTAAGCGCTTCAATTTCAGCGCGGTTGCCCATCTCCGCCGCGACCACTCCTTCGGTATAGGACTCGAGGGCGGTCTTAGCGATCAGCCACAGCTGATTACCCTTCTTCGTGATTTGCAAAACGCCGCGCAGTTTTTTTCCTTCTAGTTCCCACGTGGCTTCACCGCCTTCTTCCGCACGCAAAAAAACCGTGCCGTAGAGACTCGTGTTGGAGCCGATGCGAATCTGATCGTTCTTCCGATCCAGCGAAATACGCGCCTGCGGGGTGAGGGCGATCCATTCACCGTGATCGTCAGCCTTCCAATAAAGGCGACCATCGGTGGTCGACACTTCCACGGGTTCGCTCGTTTTCTTCAGCAGAACCTTGATGTTGAGCTGCGGGTGAATCTCAGCCGCGTTGAGTAAAAGACTAGCAAAAGAAAAAAGGACAAACGCCGTTACAGCCGGACGCATGTGATGCCTCGCATAAATTGTGGAGCGGAATTTTTGGGTTGGAAAACAACCCTAGAGGGAAAGGAATACGTCTATAATTTGAGTATACCATGACAACCCTCGCTTCTCGGAAGTGGGCGGCCCTTACCGCCTGCCTGTTTTTTTCCTTTTCCGCATTTGCGGCCCCGACGGCGCCCAAGGACTTGGATCCCGATTGGGATTTTTGGGAGATGCCGGCCTCTAACGGAACCACGACCCCGGACAAGCGGCTTTCGTCGCTCGACACGTCGCTGCCGACTCCCTCTCCTGCGAAAAAGCCGGTGCGCATTCTGCTCGATCCCGGCCACGGCGGTTTTGACTACGGCGCCAAAGCGGATTCGGGTCACCTAGAAAAAAAGGTCACGCTGCGGCTCGCGTACTTAGTGCGGGCGCGCGTGAATGCTTTGGCAACGTCCAAAAACGTGAATGTGGAAGTGCGCCTTACGCGCGACGACGACACTTTTATTTCGTTGCGCGATCGCACTCGCGTGGCAAATGCGTGGGAGGCCGATATGTTTTTAAGCCTGCACGCCAACTCGGAGCCGACCGCCCGGGCTCGCGGGTTCGAGGTTTATTTTGCTAGTCCCGAGGGAACCGATCGCCGCGCGAATCGTTTGGCGTTGCTAGAGAACGGCGAGCGAACTGGCATCGCCTTACCCACCAGCCCCGTCCTTTTGATGCTGGCCGATAGCCAAAACTCCGCCGTGCAAAACGAAAGCTCGCGGTTTGCGGAGAAGATGTTTGTTTCGATGGCCGCTTACTTAGAGTCTAGCGCGCGCGCGGTAAGGCAAGCTCCGTTCTCCGTACTTTCGCATACGATCATGCCGTCACTCCTCATCGAAGTCGGCTACCTCACTCATGAAAAAGACGCGTCCCGCCTAAAAAATCCTCGCTACCTAAAGAAGGTAGCCGATGCTATAAGCCAGGGCATTCTGGATTACGTTACCCACCAAGGGAAACGCCCCTAAAAGAGGCTTGCAGTGGACAAAATTAAACGCGTCGATGGCCGTTATTCGGGCGAAGTTCGCCCCGTTCGGATCACCCCTAATTTTCAAACCAATCCCGCGGGCTCGTGCCTGATCGAAGTCGGCGGAACGCGCGTGGTTTGCAGCGCGATGGTGGAAGATAACGTTCCCCCGTTCTTGAAGGGCCAAGGCAAAGGCTGGCTGACCGCGGAGTATTCGATGCTACCCGGTTCTTCATCGCAACGTGTGAATCGCGAGCGGCAGAAAATGGGCGGACGTACGCAAGAGATTCAGCGCCTCATCGGCCGCTCTTTACGTACCGCAGTCGATTTGTCATCGATCGGTGAAAAGACCATTCAGATCGATTGTGACGTGCTCGACGCCGATGGCGGAACGCGCACGGCCTCCATCACCGGCGCTTACGTGGCCGTAGTGCTGGCGCTTCGCAATTTAGAAAATCAATACCCCAAGTTCCGTGGTGCCATCAAAACGGAAGTCGCCGCGATTTCCGTGGGTATGGTGCACGGGGTGTTGTGCCTCGATCTTCCGTACGCGGAGGACAAGATTGCCGAAGTGGATATGAACGTCGTGAAAACCAGCGGCAATCAGTACATCGAAATTCAGGGTACGGCGGAAGCGGCCGCGTTTGGACGCGAAGCCATGAACCAGATGCTGGATCTCGCCGACGCCGGCATCAATCAGCTTTTCCAAGCCCAGCGCAAAGCTTTGGAAATGTAATTGCCGGAGCCGATGTTGAACACGCTGTTCCTCGCCACCGGAAATTTGGGAAAAGTCGCCGAGTTTCAAAAACTGCTCGGCCAGTTCACCCTTTCCCATCCTAAAAAAGCTGAACTCTCGCACATGAAAGTGCCGCACGTCGTGGAAGACGGCGCGACGTATTTCGAGAATGGCCTGAAGAAGGCGTTGCGCTATTACGAGGCTTACCAAGTTCCCGTTCTGTCGGACGACTCGGGGCTCGAAATCGATGTACTCAAGGGGGCGCCGGGTGTGCACGCCCCCTATTTCGGCGGGGAAAAGCTAAGTTGGTCCGAACGGTGGGCGTATACGTGGAAGATGCTGCGTCCGTTTCCGCAAGAGGCTTGGACCTGCCGCTTCAGGGCGACGCTTTGTTATTATGACGGCAATTCCTTGCCCGTCTTTTTCGAAGGGGTCACCGAAGGAAAAATCCTCCCCACCCCCCGTGGTGATTCCGGATTTGGCTACGATCCCATTTTCTTTTCTACCCCCCTGGGGAAAGCATTTGGCGAAGCTAGTGCGGAGGAAAAGGGTACCATTTCCCACCGTGCGGCGGCGGTGCAACAGTTTGTTAAGTGGCGGGAATCCCTTGACCGTCTTGACGCTCGACGGTAAGCCTTTCCCCTTAACCGAATTTGGTGCGCCCAGGTAGCTCAGTCGGTAGAGCAGTGGATTGAAAATCCACGTGTCGGGGGTTCGATTCCCTCCCTGGGCACCATCCATTACAAATCCAGACAAGTTGGGAATCGAACGCGGAGACGTTGAGTGGCGCGACCGATCAGTGAGCGCCGCGAAGAAAAGGCCGAGCGATGAGCGAGGGATTTTCAGTCGTAGGTGAGCCTACGCAACGAAGGCGCTGCAAAGGCGGCGCCGAAGTGTAGTAGGTCGATTCCCTCCCTGGGCACCACATTCGCTTGGCGAATGTATCGTTAATATTAATCCTTAAGGATTAATCGTTACAGGTTGGGAAACGAACGCGGACTCCCCCTTTTCTTTTTCGGTACTCTGTTCGAAAATAGGCGTGACGCTTCCTCCCCAAACCTTGTTTTGCATTCCGCATGCCGCTTCGTTGGGCGGAGTGACAGCGTGGGCCCGTCAGCTGGCGCCGCGGCTCGAAAACGTGGGTTTTTTTTTGCACATTGAGCCCAAGTTCCTAAGGCTCATTTGCCCTTTCCGGAACCGGCGGTCCGTTTGCTCGGCATTTCTCCTTATTTTGCGGGCCTGTGGAGCGTATGGGGCTACGCCAAAAATTATCGGAAGGCACTGCCGGGAATGTTTATTCCTAATTGGAGTCACGGCACTTACGCTGCCTGTGCTTTGGTCTCTCGAAAGTCGGCGGGCAAGATGCGACTCGTCGGGTTCGCCCACGCCGATCAAGACCATTATTACCGACTTCTGAGCCACTACGAGCCGATGATCCACCGCTTTGTCGCGGTCAGTGAAGAGATTGCTGTACAAAAGCGTGTTTTAGATTTGCTGATCGTAGCGCAGCTGCTCGTCGATAAGGGAGTAAACTTTACGCTCGATATTTACGGCGATGAGGGGTTCGACGAGGCATTTAATAATGCCGTTGCCGAGTTGCCGGCTACGACCCGCCAGTTCATTCGCCTGCACCGCGCGGTCGCACACGAACGGATTAGTGAAGTTTGGTTTGACGCCGATGTCTGTTTGCTCACCTCTGCGTACGAAGGTGTTTCAATTAGCATGCTCGAAGCGATGGCTCACGGCTGCGTACCGGTGGTGACACGCGTGAGTGGAGTGGCTTCGGTGGTTCATGCGGGCTTGAATGGGTATTTTGCCGAGGATCGGGCGTTATTAGCTCAAATGGGCCGTGCGGCCCGCGCTACCATCGACGATCATTTTTGTCCGGAGAGATACGCCAAGTGGTTTCGTCAGATGACCACCCAAGTGTGGCGTGCGGCACCGCGACCTTTTCCGCGCAACCGGTCGTTTTTTCCGCCAGGCGTATCTACGCCGACTCACCGTTGGCACTTCTATACCAAGCGCTGGTTATTGAAGACCTACGTTGCAGGAATGGATCTTGCGGGGCTCAAAACGCCTCGTCGAAACTCACCGTGGTTGAAGTCGTCGTGAATCCCTTCTGGTACTC
>JAYUBV010000192.1:0-2081 GCA_043740655.1 Pseudomonadota bacterium
ATTTTTTTTCTAAATTCTATTTCTAAATATGCTGGCCCAAATACGGGGCCATCAGCGAAGCGTGGTCGAGCTCTTGCCCTTTCTCCACTCCCGATCGCAAGACTTTTCCGGGAATGCCCACGACGGTCGAATTAGCCGGCACGCTTTCGACGACCACCGAGTTAGCCCCTACGCGCGAACCGTCACCGATTTCGATATTTCCCAAGATCTTTGCCCCCGCGCCGATGACGACCCCGGAGCCGATTGTCGGGTGGCGCTTGCCCTTAGATAGGCTGGTGCCACCGAGGCTGACTCCCTGGTACAGGATGACCCGGTCGCCGATGATGGCGGTCTCGCCGATGACCACCCCCATGCCGTGATCGAGGATCACGTCGATGCCAATCACGGCGCCCGGATGAATTTCGATGCCCGTAAGGAAACGGCCGAACTCAGACACGAACCGTGGCAGCAACGGAATTCGGCACGCGTGCAGCGCATGCGCCAAGCGGTGAAGCACCAGAGCCTTCACGCCGGGGTACAGTAAAGCGATTTCCAGCAAGCTGTTGGCCGCCGGATCGTATTTTTTGTAAGCCTTAAGCAGGGAAAACATGCGCCGAATTCTACTCCATCCTGATCTTGGCCAACAACTCATCTAGGTGGATTGGTTTCTTGACGAACGCGCATTTTCTTTCGGAAGTAAGGTAGACTGGCCGCCGCCATGAATCTCGAACAGTTTTTAGAGGCCCGCCGTAACCAGACGCCAGCCTGGTCGCCACGCCCGGTTTGCCCACAGTGCCGGTGGGCCATGTCGGTCTGCTACTGTCCAAAAGTCGTCCGCTTTCCGACGTCGACCCATTTCGTGCTGCTCATGCACCACGGCGAGTTCACCCGCCGGATCGCCACCGGCCGCATGTCCCATTTATGTTTGGTGAATTCGAGCCTGTTCCGCGGGACGAACTTCACGCACCATGACGAGGTCAACGCACTTCTAAATGACCCTGGCAACTATCCGGTGGTTCTAACCCCGGGGGTAAACTCCACCAATATTACCGACGTTCCGGCGGAAAAACGGAACGAGCTCTTCCCAGTGGAAAAGCGGCTCGTCGTCTTTATCCTCGACGGCACCTGGGCGCAGGCCAGGCAGATGCGACGGCTTAGCCGGAATCTGGCGGCTTTTCCGAAGGTTTGCTTCACCCCGCCGACCCTTTCAAACTTTCGTGTGCGCAAACAGCCTAAGGATTACTGCTATTCGACCATCGAGGCGATCCACCACTTTATCGAGCTCACTGAGCCCCGGCCCGACCGTCCGCACGACAACCTGCTCGAGGTGTTCGCACATATGGTCGACCGGCAGCTGGATTACCAGCTGGAGTACGTCATCCGCGTCTCCGGAGTTCGCCAGCGTGCCATGCTGCCGCCCCGTCCTCCCCGCTGAGCAAGCGTTGAGCGGAATGACAAGATCTCTAAAGCAAGAGCAGGCGCAGCTCCTCCGCAAGAAATTCGTTTTCTGCGGGATCGCAATTCTTACGGCTGATAAGGCATATGCCGTGGGCTCCGTAGTTGGCCTGGATGAGGTCGGGCGGCGTAATCTCGACCAGCGGGCGCGCCGAACGAGCGGCCACGCGCGCGGGCAGCACGCCAACGATCTGGCCGTGGGAGGCCGCGGCCAGAATGGCCTCGAGGCTATCGAAGGTGGTGGATCGCTTCCCACGTTCTGAGCTTCGGGGCGACGTGTCCGGCAACGTAAAACCCGGTGCGATCGCCGCCGACGCGGATCACGGAAAGATCATCGAACTGATCGTGCTCGGTCACCACGGCCATGCAAAGTTCGCCTTTACGAACCAGCCCCGCAAGTTTTGTCGTTCGCGCCACTTTCACCGTCAATTTGATGCCGGGACATTTTTTTTGAGCACCTCAAGAAAACGAGGGACCAAGGTGACGGCTAAGCTTTCGTAAGCCCCTAGGCGGCCCCTTGGGAA
Source organism: Pseudomonadota bacterium (assembly GCA_043740655.1). Classification (GTDB taxonomy): domain Bacteria; phylum Bdellovibrionota; class FAC87; order UBA2466; family UBA2466; genus JBGSST01. The sequence continues at coordinate 1,959 of JAYUBV010000192.1, forward strand.
GCAGGTCAGGTACCTTATCCGACGCTCGTCATTCGGCATGTTTTCCTCCTAAATTCACCCTGGGACACCCGGGAACGACGCTCAACGTCAGCCTCGCTGAAGGGACCGATTAGCCACCCTGAA
>JAYUBV010000193.1:0-2081 GCA_043740655.1 Pseudomonadota bacterium
TCCAGCGTGACGACGTTGGCGCCTAGCTTTTGGCAGAACTCGGAGCGATCGCGAATGTCGTGCACGAGCAACTGGCATCCAAACGACTGAAGCAAACCGGCGAGGTCCTGCCCGACGTAGCCACCCCCCAAAATACCGACGGTCTTACCGCTCAGCTGCGGGCCCGAACGGGGATTCCATTCCCCCGCACGCAGCTCGCCGTGGCAGCGCACCACTTGGCGGAAGGTCGCAATCATCAGGCAAAGTGCCAGTTCGGCGACGGATCGGCGGTTCGTGCCGCCCTGCCAGCCGAGGGGAAGGCCTCGGCGTTCGACCGCATCGAGGTCAACGCTGTCGAGTCCGACACCGTACTTCGATAAAACTTTTAGCTCGGGCAGCTCTGCCAACACCGCTTCCGTGATGGGGTCCAACGCGACGATTGCCTTTTCGCAGCCCTGCAGCAGCGCGACGAGCTCCTTCCCGCGTAGTACGCGGCCCGTATCGTTGAACTTCACGTTCTCGTATTTGGCGAGCAGCTCTTGGCGTAACTGCGGGTGGCCCGCAAAAGCCTGGGACGCGCACGCGATGGGGGTAGTGGACTTAACCGTCACTCCCGACGGGGACTTTTTCATAGGGCGTCTTTCAAAATTTTTACGATAGCGTCTACGTCTTCCAGCTCGAGATCGGGGTGGAGTGGTAAAGTCATCAGCTCGGTATAGAGACGTTCCGTATGGGGCAACGAGACGGAGCCCGCACCGAAAAATTCAAGTAGGTGGTTGGGTTTGTAATGCATGCCCGTCGGCACTCCGGACGTCTCAATCCGTTCTTTGACGAGGTCCCGCTTCCCGTCGTGTACGCGTAGCGGAAAAATGTGCGCCACCACGTTAGGTGCGTCGTGCTCGAGCAACGTCAGCCCGGCGGTTCCCTGCAGTAACTGGCGGTAGCGCGCCAGTAGCGCCTGGCGCTTTGGCTTGAACTCGCTTTCAAAGCGTTCCAGCTGCACGCGTCCGATGGCAGCCATAATTTCGCTCATGTGGTAACGCCAGCCGACCTCCCGAACTTCGAACTCCCAGCTACGCTGTCCCGCGATGCGTTTTTCCGAATCCTTTTCGATGCCCAACAGACGCGCATCCTGCACGCGTTGGATCACCTTCGGATCCGCGGATACCACCGCCCCGCCTTCGCCCGAGGTGATGTTCTTGATGCCATCAAAGCTGAAACAAACCACGTCACCCTTGGCGCCGATCTTGGTTCCTTCGTTCGTGCAGCCGAAAGCGTGGGCAGCATCTTCGACCACCCGCAGTTTATGCTTTTCCGCAAAGGCGTAGACCGCCGCCCAGTTGCTGGTTTCGCTGGCGTAATGAACCGGCACAATCGCTTTGGTGCGGGAAGTGAGGCGCTTCTCGGCGTCTTGCAAATCGAGCAGACCACTTTCGAGGCGCGCGTCGCACGCTACCGGAATTGCCCCCGTCGCGCGGATGGCCTGGAACGTACTTAAGAAGGTCAGGCTCGGGACTAAGACCTCATCGCCCGGACCACAGCCAATCGCCTGCATCGCCAGATGCAATGCCGCGGTTCCGGAACTCACGCACACGACTTGGCGTGGGGTGCCAAGGTAGGTCTGAATGTCCCGTTCGAACCGGCCCACTTCCGGCCCCATACCGAGGTAACCCACGGTAAGGACGCGGTTTACCGCTTCCTTTTCTCGTTCGCCAATTACCGATTTGGACAGTCGCCACGCTTTGGACATAGAACCTACTAACGTCTGGTTTGGCTAGAAGGGTGTCAACGGAAAGAAATTCGTAATAAGTCACGCGCCGCTTACCCTCCGCCCATTGGCCCTTTCCAGCCCTGCGGCACTTGACCTTAGGCCCATCTATGGTTGAATCCAAAAAATGAATTTCATTGGGATTATTCCGGCCGTCTCCCCCAACCCGAAGGGATTCTCGTGGCTCGCCCTCGCGTAGTGGTTTTTGGGGGCAGTGGTTTTTTAGGAAGCCATGTAGCCGACTCCCTTTCGGAAAAGGGGTTCGACGTGCGTCTCTTTGACGCCCAAGCCTCTACCTACCGGCGTGCCGATCAGGAAATGATTCTGGGCGACT
>JAYUBV010000194.1:0-2078 GCA_043740655.1 Pseudomonadota bacterium
TCGCTCGTTCCGTAACGATCCTCTCTATTCGGTTTGTCTGAAGAAGTACGTCGAGCACCTTCTTAAGAGCCGGTACAACGTGATGTTCTTCATTGAAGGCACGCGCAGCCGTTCGGGCAAGATGCTGGCTCCGGCCTACGGTATTCTCAAGATGGTCATGGAGACCGTGGAGAAGAACCACGTGGACGACATCATCCTGGCCCCGGTCGCGATCTGTTACGACGAAATTCCCGAGCAGGGCTCGTACTCTAAAGAGCTGGCGGGCGCCGAGAAGAAGAAAGAAAGCGCGGGCGAGCTCATCAAGTCGCGGCGGATCGTGAAGCGTAAGTTCGGCCGCGTGTACGTGAAACTGGGGGTGCCGCTCTCGGCGAGGGAAGCGCTGACGAACGCCGGCATGTCGGCCACCGGCTCCTCGGACGAAGACAATCTGCTTCCTCTGCAAAAGACGGCATTCCAGGTTAGCAAGCGCATCACCGACGTGACGCCAATTACACCCAAGTCGCTGCTGTCGTCCGTGTTGTTATGCCACCACCTGGCCGCGCTATCGCTCGAGGATATTCTGCGCGGAGTCTCCCATTTGGCGGAATTCGCGGGCGCGGCGGATCGTCCTCTGGTGATTAAGGACCCCAAGGCCGTCCGGCAGAACGCCGAACAGATTTTGCGCCGGCTACAGACCCAGGGCATCGTTTCCGTGAACGACGGCGTGCCGCGCACCTTCTCGTTGGACTATTCGCGCCGACCGATTCTCAACTTTTACAAGAACAACTCCATCCACGTGTTCTTAACGATGTCGCTCTCGATGCTAACTTTCCTGGAAGTTTGCGAAGAGTCGGGATCGGATGCCAAGTTACGCCGCGAATTGTGGCTAGAAAAAATTCTGAATCTTCGTAATTTGCTCAAATTTGATTTCTTCTTCGAACCCACCCCGGTGTTCACGAAGGAAGTCGAAGCGCTCTGGAAAGCGTATTGGAATTACGACGGCGCCGAAGAGGTGCCGCTGCTCGATCTGAAGGCGCATTTCCTACGCCGGTTCGCCAAGCTCGGCGACATGTCGATTTACTACCGCGTGCTGGGCGAAATTTTCGAGGGTTACCTGACCGCATTTGAGTTTGTGCGTAGTTCGAAGCCGATGAAGATCGATAAAAAGTCATTTCTTCAGCGCGTGCTTAAATTCTCCGAAGTGCGTGAGCTGCAGGGGAGCATCGTGTTTCCGGAAAGTAAATCGTCGCAGAACTACGCCAACGCTTTATCGCTGATGGAGAACATGAAGGTTGTGACGATCAGCGGCGAAAAGTCGACCGTTGAGCTGCGGCCGCAAGAAGCGGGGCTAACCGAGTTGCAAAAGTATTTCCAGCGCTACCTCGAGATAATGCAGAAATCCCCAGATGTGATTTTCAAGCCATCCGAAGAGCTCACGTTTACCTGATTAGGCCGCTTCGCCGGGCTTCTTACCGCTAGGGTCCGCGGCGGCGGCGGCGGGGGCGGCCGGTGGCGCGCCGGAGTAAGGGGCCACGCGTTTTTTAAACATCTCGCGCGGGAAGGGCAGGTGGTTCACCTCGATCTCGCGCATGAACGATGGAAGATTCCCCGTGGGGTTCATCGCGCCGATGATTCGGCCTTCCTTATCGCGGCCGGTTTGTTCGTAGGTGTAAACGTCGTTGGTGATGTAGTTACCCTGCAGATCCATCCCGAGCCCTTCCGAGATGTAGGTGACCTTACGCGAGCCATCCGAGATACGCGAAAGCTGAACCATGATGTTAATCGCCGAGGCTACCTGCGAACGCACGGCCTGTACGGGTACGGCGGAGTCGGTCATCATCGCCAGCGTTTCCAAACGAGTGAGGCACTCTTTCGGATTATTACTATGGACGGTGCCCATAGAGCCGGAGTGACCGGTGTTCATAGAGCTAATCAAGTCCATCGCTTCTCCGCCGCGCACCTCTCCCACGATGACGCGGTCGGGACGCATACGCAGGGAAGATTTCACTAAGTCGCGCAACGAAACTAATCCTTTGCCGTACTCATCGGCCGGGCGGGCTTCCATAAAGACCACGTGCTGGTTATGAATTTTTAATTCG
>JAYUBV010000195.1:0-2076 GCA_043740655.1 Pseudomonadota bacterium
AAAAATCGGCGACTAAGAAACCTAGGGCCGCCCGGCCCAAGATCCTAAAGCGAAAAACGGGCGCGTAGGTTGACCGAATTTTCGGGGCCGTTCGAACGCCCCTTCACCTGCTGGTAGAATAAAAACATCTTAAGGTTGGGAAACGGATCGGTCGTGATGCCAAGCTGAAGCTCCTCCAGATACCCGCGCACGTTCGGTACGGACGATAGATTGAGATAACGCACGAACCCCTGCATCCGTTCGTGCCCGGCCCGCAAACTTAAGACAACCCCCTTAGGGCTACAGCTGCGGGAGACGTCCTGGTAACCGCCAAACCAGCCTTCCAGCGTGAAGAGAAACTTCAGTAAGTCAGATTCAATCCCTAGAAAGGGATTGGCCACCCACTGCGAACGGAAGTTGCTGGAACCCGTGGATCCCTGCCCAAAGTGGAACCCGCCGCCGCCTACGTATATTCTCCATTCGCCGGGCGGAATCAGGTGGAGGCGCCCAAAACCCGTGATCGCGCGGGAGTTGTTCGTGTTGAACCCAAAGATACCGTTGCCGTTGAAGTAGCCCGCGCGCAGCTCGAGCCGCTTAGGAATCAACGTCGCACCAAATTCCACGCCCATGTCGCGGCCGAGCAGCAGTAGCCTTTGGCCATAAAAGAAATCGGGAACCCACAACTCACCGATATCGGGGCTCCACCATGGGTTGATCATGGGCGCCATGAGGCCTAAGGATGCGGTGAAGCTCGGGCCGTCGTTTAATTCCTTCTCGGTGACGTTAGAGAGACGTACGAAAGCTTCGGTCGGCACGATGTTGGGGACCAGTCCGGTCGAATACTCGCGGCTCGGGCTGACGGTGAGCCGGTACGTCATATACGGGTTTGCGGTCCCGTCCACGCCGAGAAAAAAGTGGGGCAAGCTGAAACCCTGCTGCGTAGGTTCGCCGCCCGAAAATGCGGCGTCGAAGCGCGCTTTCAGATTCAGAGTGGGAATAATCTGGTCCCCCGCGGTGCCGTGCGAGGCCCCAACCGTGTCGACTTCCGAGCCGTCCTCCGCGTTGGCCGCCGCGCCCCTGGCCGGACCGGTCCCGTAGAGAATCGCTGCGATAAGAATCCATTTCATGGTTTACGCCCGCGGTAAATGCACCTCGACGCGGGTTCCCTTCCCCGCCGTCGACGTGACTTTAATTTCGCCCTTGTGGGCCTCGACTATTTTGTAGGCGGTGGCTAAACCCAGCCCCGTACCCTTGTCCTTCGTCGTGAAAAAAGGTTCGTACAGGTGCCGGAGTACCTCGGGATTCATCCCCACGCCGTTGTCTTCGACCCAAAAAACCGCGATCTCGCCGTCCGTCCGACTGCCGACGCGCAGTAGCCCCCGTGACGGAATCGCCTGCACGGCGTTCATAATCAGATTCCAAACGACTTGCCGAATGCGTCCGCTGTGGCCCAGCGCCCGGGCCTCGCCATTTTCTTCGTGGAAAACGATCCGGTCGCGACACTCTTTCATTTGCTTCGCCGAAATGACAACCTCGCCCATCATCGCGGTGAGGTCCACCGGAACCGGGCTAATCGTTTCGGGTTTTACGAAATCGAGGAACTCCGTTATCAAACGATTAAGGCGGCCCATCTCTTTCTGGGCGATGTCCATCAGCTTGATGTTCTCCGGCGACGCTAACGTCTCCGGGGGACTCTGGCGCAACATCTCGATGCTCGCGCTGACGCTGGCTAAGGGGTTGCGTATTTCGTGGGCGATACCCGCCGCCAGCTGCCCGACCGCCGCCAGCTTCTCGTGCTGTTTTAGCTTCTGCTCGTGGTCATCCACCAGCCGTTTCATCGATTCGTTTTTTTCGTGCAGCTTAGCCGCGGTACGTACCAGCTCCTCGCTTAGGTAGCCGCCGATTAGCCCCAGCAGCAAAAACAACGTCGAGTAAATGCCCCACGCCAAAACGCCGCCCCCCTGCGGACTGCGGAACATCACGATGCCAAAGGCCACCGCCGCCAGTGCCGCCGTTCCGACCGCTCCCTTTTGGTAGAGGATGAGGGAGTTAAAAAGAATCTGCGTCAGGTAAATCAGCGCAAAGATTGTTTCTTTG
>JAYUBV010000196.1:0-6988 GCA_043740655.1 Pseudomonadota bacterium
GCGGTTCCACCGACGGCCAATTCCAAAACGCCGTCCAAGGATTTCTGCACGCGTTCTTTAGACTTCATCACCTGCGTGGCGTAGCCACCGAACTGCTGACCGAGCAAAACCGGCGTAGCATCCTGCAAGTGGGTGCGGCCAGTTTTTACGATCTTACCGAAGGCATTCGCTTTAGCGTCGAGCGCTTTACCTAAGCTACTCAGCGCCGGCAGCAGCCGTTCGCTCACCATCACGGCCGCCGCTACGTGAATCGCAGTAGGGATGATGTCATTCGATGACTGGCCCATGTTTACATGATCGTTCGGGTGAATCGGCTTTTTAGTGCCGATACCCTGCCCCAACGCCATGTTGGCGATGTTGGCGGCCACTTCATTGAAATTCATGTTGGTGCTGGTGCCCGAACCGGTCTGGAATATGTCGAGTACAAATTCGTGATCGTAGCCGCCTTCCGCGATCTCGGCGCAGGCCTTGATGATGGGGTCGGCCACCTTTGCGTCGAGCTTGCCCAATTCCTTGTTCACTTCGGCGCAGCTCGCTTTGATGTGGGCGAGCATCTTGATGTAGTCACGGCTGAACCGAATGCCGCTAATGGGAAAGTTTTCCACCGCCCGCTGCGTGGTGGCTCCGTAAAGTGCCTTGGCGGGAACCTGCATCTCCCCCATCGAGTCTTTTTCAATTCTGGTATCGGCCATGAGTTACTCCCGAACAAAATAGGTGCGCGCTAAAAACTTCGGGAAGGATAAGCGCGGGACACCGGGCTTGGCAATCCTACGGCGTTAGTTCCATCCGCCCCTTGACGTCAACGAGGTCGGCCTGGCCAAGGCTTGGCGTTCGGACGATGACTCGACCGTCGGCCAGAATCTGATCGACCTGGCGTTGATCCCCGTTGGGGAAAACGTAGGTGCCGATCGCCTTTTTCGTTTCCAAATCCAACCACGCGATGCGATCCGGTTGCGCCTGCCCGTTCATCGACTCCACGGGGCGGTAAAGCACCAGTGCCTCCCGGCCGTTGGGATGGAGCACCGCCGATTCAATTTTCGCGGCGTCTTTTCCGCTCGTGGGCACCATAAACAATTCGGTTCCGTCCGGAGAAAGGGCCAGCCCCGCGATCGGCTGCTTGAGATCGAGCCTCTGTTCGCGTTTCGTGCCGGCCTCCACATCGTAAATCGATAGGTACTTTGGAGGAGAGGCCGATACTATCCATCTTCCGTCCGGAGTCACCGAGGCGGTTTGCCCGGGTTCGATGGGAAGCCTCACATTCTGCGCCCACCGGACACTCTTCGCAGTACGACTCGCGGCATGTCGACGCTGCGAGTTCCAGTCACGTAAGTTACTTTTGAGGGAACTTCGCACCGCCTCAGTATTCCAGCCCTTTGCCTCGACCAGTTTTTTAAATTCGGCGAGTCTTCGGTTGAACCCCTCCAAATCGCTTGGATAGGCGAGAGAGAACGGATCGTCGGCTGCGAGAAGCTGTTCCACATGGGACTCTTTCAGCCGATTCCCCGCCACCTGTTCGAGAAGATCGCGGTAGGTGGCCCACACCAATACGGGGGCGTCCGCTTCGGTGGCGGCGGCATTGGCGAATCCCAAAAGACACTTCGGGTCCGCCCGTACGAAAAGCGATAATCCGCACGCGAGAAGGATCGCCAGTCGTCTCACGGCAAGAGCTCCAAGCGCCCCTTCACATCCACGAGCCGGGTTTCATCCAACGCCGGCACCTGCACCACCACGCGATCGCTTCCGAGAACCTGATGCAAGGAATGTTCGCGGGTATCGGAGAAGGTGAAGATTCCCACCGCCCGTTTGGTTTCTAGATCCAGCCAGACGATCCGCTCCGCGGTATCGGGCGTCCGGCGCCCGTTGACGACGACGGGGCTCATCAGCACCGCTGCCTCCCGGCCGTTGCGGTGCAGGGAAACGCCCATAAGGTTCGACTCCGGCAGTCCCGGCATATTCTTCGCAAACACCGTCTTAGGGACAAGCGCCCCCTTATCGAACACGGCCACCTTGTCTGCCGTAAAGGCCAGGATGCGATTACCGTCTTCGCTCCAATGGGCGAAAACCTCATCGTCGGTCTCCCAACGCCGCCGAGGGCCCGGCCGGGGGCCGCCCGGTAACGTGGCGAATCCCTCTTTATCCAAAGGCACTTCGTGAATCTCGTACCCGCCCGGTGCTTTAGCCACGAAGTAAAGGTCGTCGGTCCCGGGAACCACCCCCCAGCCCGAGGCGGCTCCGGCCTCCCGATAGAAACCCATTACGACGTCTATCCGCTTTCCGTCTTCGAAATAGTGGGTGGGGTAGGCGCGTTCGCGCCCGCCGATGTAAACGCGTTTTTGCCCGTGCCGCGCGATTTGTTCGGGCGCGTGGTTCGTCAGAAAACTGCCGGAGGTGTTAGCAGCGGAGAGGTTCGGAATTCCCTCTTGGAGAGGCACCCGCACCATCTGCCGGAACTTAGTGATGATCGTTAATGCCGTACCGTCGGGGGTTAACGTCACGCCGAAAAGCTCTTCTGGGAACGGGTATTCCTTGAGCGTTTTATAGGACGCGTCGTATACGCTGATTTTGTTGGGCGGGGTAAGGGCTACCACCCAGCGGCCGTCGGGGGTGGCGGAGAGGACACGGTGCGCATCGTACGGAAGTCTGACATCCTCCTGGGCGTTTTCAATGTGGCGCCGTCGCCGCTCGATCGATTCGGAGCGCTCCCGAATCCAGGCACTTAACTTCTTCTTCAGGCTTTCCCGCACCGGGGCCGTGTTCCAACCGCGCACCTCGACCAGTTTTTTAAATTGCTCTAACTTTTTGGCGAGGGTCTCCACCCCTTCGCTCTCACGAAGTAAGAAGGGGTCCTCCGCGGCGAGGAGCTGCTCCAAATGGCCGAGGGTCAACGCGGCCCCGCCTACCTTCTCCAAAAGCTCGCGGTACGTCGCCCAAACCAAAACCGGTGCCTGGTCGTCGGTGGCCGCCACGTCCGCAAACGCCGCAAGGCACCGCGTCCCATCCGCCCAAACGAGGGCTGGAGCCAATAACATTAGAAAAAGCCAAGTGCGCATCGTTATCAGTCTAACAGCGTCTTAAAAGGGGCCAGCCACCTTTTAAGATCCATTTCCCCTTTCTTGCCGGAGGGGCCCCCCACCCCTATGATGCTTCGTCCATGTTTAGAGGAATCGATTTTATTAGCGACACGGCCACCCGCCCCACTAAAGCCATGCGCCAAGCCATGGCCGACGCCGAAGTTGGCGACGAGCAAGAGGCGGAGGACCCGACTACTTTACGGCTAGAGGCCCGCATGGCGGAGCTTTTGGGGCAAGAAGAGGCCTACTTCTTCCCGACCGCCACGATGGCCAATCAGGTGGCCATCCAGATCCACTGCCGCCCCGGTGAAGAGGTGATCGCCGCGTCGACCGCCCATATCTTCTGGGCCGAGGCTGGCGGCCCGGCCGTGCACGCCCGGGCGCTGGCTAAACCGATTCCCACGCCGACCGGCTTATTTGGGATTGAAGAGCTAAAGGCCGCGTTCAACTCCGTCAAAAGTCCCCACTTTCCGGTTTCGAAACTTTTAGTGATCGAAAACACGAGTAACCTCGGCGGCGGATTAGCCTGGCCACTCGACAAGCTGGATGCCGTGACGTCCTGGGCCAAAGAGCATGGCATGAAGCTTCACCTCGACGGCAGCCGCCTGTTTAATGCGGCGCTGGCGGTAAAGCAGCCCGTAAAACGCATTGCCTCGATGTTCGATACCGTAACGGTCTGTTTTTCAAAGGGGCTAGGCTGCCCGACCGGCGCCATCCTCACCTTCCCCAAGAAGGATAAAGAAGAGGTCCGCCTACTGAAACATCGAATGGGCGGGGCGCTCCGGCAAAGCGGTATCCTAACCAGTGGCGTGCTGTACGCGCTGGATTACCACCTGGAGCGCATGGCGGAAGACCACGACAACGCCAAGTTGCTTGCCGCGGAACTGAAAAAGATCGGCGGCTCGATTCAGGTGGAGGACCCTCCCCAGGGCGGCGGGTTGGTCACGAACATGGTGTTTTTTCACTACGCGGGTGCGGCTAAGTCCACGGAATCGTTTTTACAAGCTTGCGAAAAGAAGGGCGTTCGGTTTTCTTGGATGGGCGAAACCCGGATACGCGCCGTCACCCACCTCGACATCGGTCGAAGTGATGTATTTAAGGCCGCCGAAATTGTGCGAGAGGTTCTCTAAATGACCGATTGGAAAGATAAGATTAAGCGCCAGCTGCCTCTCGTGTGGCTGATCCTGGCCCTGCTGGCCTTGCGTTGGACAATCGTCGAGCCCTACGTCGTTCCGACGGGATCGATGGAACCTACGCTAAAGCCCGGCGATCGCCTCTACGCCTTGAAGTGCGCCTACGACGTACGCTTTCCTTTTACCGACGCCATTCTGTTTAAGATCGCCCCGGTAAAAAAAGGGGACGTCATTTTGTTTCGCGCGCCAGCGGACCCGTCGATCACTTACGTGAAGCGGGCGGTCGCGGTGGCCGGGGACAAACTTGCAGTGCGGGGTGGAAAACTCTACGTAAACGGTCAGCCGGTGCACATCGAAGAGACGATGAACCGCGACATCCTTTATGACATTGAGCGGAATGAAGATAAGACCCTCTTCGTAGAGAATCTCAACACCGTGAAGCACCACGTTATTTTAGACAATGGCCGTCCGATGAACCGGGAGTTTCCCTTCAGCCCCGATCTCGATGGCATTACCGTCCCCACCGACTCGGTGTTCGCCATGGGGGACAACCGCGACAACTCTCACGATAGTCGCGCCTGGGGCTTCGTGCCGGTGGAAAACCTGAAGGGCCGCGCGATGTTCATCTGGTATTCGAGCCAAGATTGGCGGGTAAGGCCTGAGCGTATCGGGACCCTAATTCAGTAAATGTCGCAATAATGGCCGAATTTACTCACCTTCACGTCCACACGGCTTTTTCACTTTTGGATTCCGCGCTCCGACTAGACGATCTCGTCGAGGCCGCGGCCGCCGACGGCATGACCGCCGTCGCCATGACCGATCACGGTAATCTGTTCGGCGCCCTCGACTTTTATACGAAGTGCAAAGAAAAGGGAATTAAGCCCATCATCGGTTGCGAGCTGTACATCGCGCCGGGATCTCGTCTTATCAAATCCGCCTTCGGCGGCGACGACGACGAGCTAGCCCCCTACGCCACCTCGCGCTCGGGCATGCACCACATCGTGCTGCTCTGCCAAAACGAAGTGGGTTACCAGAACCTTTGTCAGCTCGTGAGCCTGGCGTACCTTGAAGGCTTTTATTACCGCCCCCGCGTCGACAAAGAGCTGCTCGCCAAATACAGCGAAGGGCTCATCGCTACGTCGGCATGCCTTAAGGGCGAAGTGGCCAACCAATGCATCATCGGCGACATGGATCGCGCCCGCACGGCGGCCAAGTGGTACCAAGAGGTCTATAAAGGAAATTTCTACCTCGAGATTCAGCAGAACGGTTTGCCCCAGCAGATGATGGTGAACCAGCGGTTTCAGGAGCTGTCGAAGGAGCTCGGCATCGGCCTCATCGCTACGGCCGACGTGCACTATCTCAAGCGGGAGGACGCCTTCAATCAAGAAGTGCTGATGTCGATTCAAACCGGACGAAACCTGGAGGACATTTCGCCATCCGCCGTCCGAACGGATGAGTTTTATTTCAAGCCCCAGGCGGTGATGAAGGAAGAGTTTTCCCACCTCCCCGAGGCGATCTCCAACACGATGAAGATCGCCGATAGCATCAACTTCGACTTCAAGTTTACCGACGAGCAGGGGCGCAAGATCTACCACTACCCGAAGTTCGAGCCGCCGGGCGGCCAGACTCCGGTGAACTACTTGAATGCGCTCTCTCTCGACGGACTTTACCGCCGCATGCGCGAGTCCATGGAGCTGGGCCGTCAGCCGTGGACGGACGATGAAACCAAGAAGTACATTGATCGACTCGACCGCGAACTCAAGGTCATCAACGACATGGGGTTCACCGGTTACTTCCTGATTGTCCAGGACTTCATCAACCACGCCAAAGCGAACGACATTCCCGTTGGCCCGGGCCGCGGATCGGGTGCGGGTAGTCTGGTCGCCTACAGTTTGCGCATCACCGATTTAGATCCCATCGAACATGGTTTATTGTTCGAGCGCTTTCTCAACCCCGAACGTATCTCGCTGCCCGACTTCGACGTCGACTTCTGCATGGATAAGCGCGGGCAGATCATCGAGTACGTCGTGCAAAAGTACGGCAAAGAATCGGTCGCGCAGATCATCACATTCGGAAAGCTGCAGGCGCGCGGCGTGATTCGCGACGTGGGCCGTACCTTCGGCATGCTGCCGATGGACGTGGCCAAGATCGCGACCCTCGTTCCCGACACGCTCAACATCACGTTGGACGAAGCGCTGGCGCAAGAGCCGCGGCTTCGCGAGATGACGGACAAAGACCCCAAGATCAGTTTTCTGATGCAGACCTGCCGTGCCCTCGAAGGGCTTTACCGCCACGCTTCGATTCACGCGGCGGGGCTCGTCATCTCGAACCGCAACATGGTGGAGCATTGCCCGCTCTACAAGGGCAAGAACAACGAGCTGGTGATCCAGTTCGACATGAACAATGCCGACAAGATCGGTCTCATCAAATTCGACTTCTTAGGTTTAAAGACGCTCACGTTCCTTCGCCGTGCAGAGATTCTCGTGCAGGAACGCCACCCCGAGGCCGGTTTTACCCTGACCAAGATTCCGTTCAACGACAAAAAAACCTTCGAGATGTTAGGCCGGGGCGACACGAACGGCGTGTTCCAGCTCGAATCCAGCGGCATGCAGGATTTGACCCGCAAGGTGAAGCCCGACGCCTTCGGCGACATCGTCGCCATCAGTGCCATTTACCGTCCGGGCCCCCTCGAATCGGGCATGGTCGATGACTTTATCGCGCGTAAGCACGGGCAGACCCCGGTCATTTACGACTTCGAAGAGCTACGTCCGATTTTGCAAGAGA
>JAYUBV010000197.1:0-2073 GCA_043740655.1 Pseudomonadota bacterium
CAACGGCGAATGGGAATTGAAGAAGAATACCGACGGATCTTTCTACGTTGAGTTCGGCCTCTGCGTTTCGCAGGGGGGGAAGGCACTCGAGATGAGTAAAGCCGATTTTGAACGCACCAACTGCGCTCTGCAGTCGGTGAAAGTTACCTTGCTCGAAAAAATAACGGGCGATCGTCGCAAGGTTCGCACGTTAACCACCGTGGGCAAGTTTAACCGTACGGCCATCGCGCTGATCGGAAGCACCATCGGGCCCGACGTCGCGCAGTGATTTTAAAATCGGGGTCCGTTCTTACTGCGGCGGAATAATCTCGATCCCTTTTCCGCCACTCTCGAGCCCCAGCGGAATCGCCTTTACGGTCGTTTTCCAGCGACCTCCCTGCAGCCTTCCTAAAACTAGTTCCGCAGCAATGGCGTGACTAAAGCCCACCTTCGTATGCACACACAGAAGGGCTGCTTCCAATTCTGTCTTCGAAGGGTAAACCCGCTCCGAGGTTTTTCCATCGGGCTGCGTGGTAATCACGCGCAGGCGCGGGCGGCCTGCGCATTGCTCCGACAATCCGGGATACAACGTGGCGCGGGAGCCCTCGTCGGCAAATGCGGGGCCGGTACACTCCGTTTTGTACTCGATCGTACGGACGCCCTGACTCAGGATGGTTTGCCCCAACGTCAGCCCTTTGCAACCCGACGCCGCGGTAAAAACCGTTGGGTCGGGAAGTCGGATACTGAGCGGCTGCCGTCGCAAAAAATCCCGCTGCAACTGCATTGCGATCTGCTGGGACTCGAGCTGGCTCTCCTGACGCAGGGCCGTAGCGTTTAGCCCTTTTAGACTGGTGCTGAGGCCTTTGCCGATGAGCAAAGCTACGATTGCCGCGATCGCTAAACCGGTAACCACTTGGACGAGGGACATGCGCTCATTATATGCGCTGGAACTCCTTTTGCAGAGTCGAAGGACAAACCAGGAGGATATTATGAATCAGGCCATTTCTTTGCTTTTTGTGTCTCTCTTTGCATCAGTAATTGCGTTCGGCGAACCATGCCGATACGCCGAGTTCCAACCCGACCATGTTTACCATCGCGTGATTTACCGCGCGCATCAGATCGAAGTCGGGGCGCTGGGACCCGCGATACCGATTAAGGGTTTACCGGTGGGGCGTTCGAGTCTGCTTTACGACGGCGCGGTGGTCGCCCAAATTTCTCAGGTGCGCAATCCGGCGACCGGCGTCAATGAGTTGACCGTCTTCCACCCCCTGACCGAACAAATTTTGCTGCAAATGACGGAGTCGGTCTACGTGTGTGACTCCGGTCTTTGCCACAAGGTAGAGATGTGGAACGACCAACAAAAACCTACCAAGACGATGCCGTTCGTCGTTAGCTACGGGCCGCGCGATTACAGTCCGGTGGTATTCAGTCGCTACGGCATCGAAGTGGGCTACACTACCTTCCGCAAGGAGTTCTCGTCGTCGTTCGATTGGCTATTCGACGTACTTGTAACCAGCAAGGTCGGGTTTCGCCCGGACCACAAGAACTCGAACGAACGCATCACGTGGGAACTTGTCTCCGATCCCGCAGTGGCTCCGTACTTCGATCGCTTCACCGTCATCGTGTCGAAGGGGGATCCGCGCGTGATGGAAGTGTACGGCACGGCGCCGTCTAATTTCATCTACGGCCGCGTGATCGACAGCGTGCGGCGGGCGGGCTTTCCGTACGTCAATCCCCTGATGCGGATCGACACGCGTACCGCTATCAATTGGGTGCGCCCTTATGTGACGGGCTGCGGTTACTAAAGAGAAAAAAAGAAGGCCCGGGGAATTCCCGGGCCGTTCTCGAATGGATTCGGAACGAACGGCCTTACGGCTTGGGGATCGTGTCTATGAGCTCTTGCTCGGCGACAAGCACCATGGCGGTGTAAAGTTTCACCCCTTCGTCGGCAGCGGTTACCAGCGAGTTAGCAAAGTTCTCCGCGTGCTGGTGGTACACGTACTCCTGCTGGCTCAGCGCCCCTTTTTGGTAGAGGCTTTCGGCCCCTTGGAATCGAAAGTGCACTTCCTTGGTGAACTCGCGCCCGTCTACGGC
>JAYUBV010000198.1:0-6953 GCA_043740655.1 Pseudomonadota bacterium
CGTACGATGCATCGGCGCGTGCGATCACGAACGCCGCCGGCTCGATCGTAATCTCGGTGCAATACCGCCTAGCGCCGGAAAATAAATATCCCGCCGCGGTCGACGACGCGATGGCGGCGTACCAATGGACGTTGGCCAATGCCCAAACGTTGAACGGCGATACCCGTCGCGTGGCGATCGCCGGAGAGAGTGCCGGTGGAAATTTGGCGGCCGTCACCGCAATGCGAGCCCGCGACCTTGGCATCGCGGCGCCGGTGCACCAGCTGTTAATCTACCCGGTCGTGAATTTCGGATTCCAGTCCAAGTCATACGTGGACCACGCGGCGGCCACGCCGCTTAACCTTTCGATGATGAAATGGTTTTGGGGCCATTACCTCTCCAACCCAGAGCAGGGGACCCATGGCTACGCGTCGCCGTTGCAGGCAAAGGACCTTACTCGGCTACCTTCGGCGACCGTTATCCTCGCCGATATCGATCCACTGCGGAGTGAAGGGCAGGCCTACGCCAGCGCCCTCCACCACGCCGGAGTCAGGGTCCGCATGACGAACTATCTAGGCGTAACTCATGAGTTCTTCGGTATGGGGGCCGTGCTGCCCAGCGCGAAGCGGGCCGTCGATTACGCTGGCCGAGGGTTACGTGAAGCGTTCGGGAATTGAAGCGTTGTGTTGAAGGCTAGGTTTCGGTAGTAAACGGCATGGCCGAAGCCCCCATCAGCGCAAGACCCCACGTTTTTTACGTTCGCCCGGCCCCGGGCTGGCTGGAACTAGTGCACGAAGAGGTCATGGCGGTCGTCCAAACCCCGCTCCAAAAGTACAAATATGAGCCTAAGGTCACGCAGTTACAGGGGACCATCAAGGTTCACCGCTGCGACTGGCGGCAGGGGCTAGAGATCTTGCAACGACTGACCACCGCCCACGACGTGGAGTGGCTGATCCTGGAGAGCAACGCCACGAAATGGCCGGACGTCGATGCAGTTTTGGGACGCGTGCCGTGGGACGAGATCCTGCCTAATAAAGACGTTCCGATTCACGTTACCGCCGAAACCGACCACGCCTTCACCACCTCGTCGGGAAAGATTCGCGATAACCTTTGCAAGATCGCCCGGGTAAAGCACGTTTCGGAAGGGGCTAACTTCCGCTTCAAGGCCGAGCTACGTGGGGAGCTCCTCCGCGTGCTGGTAAGTTTAGCGGGCAATGCCCTATATAAACGCGGTTACAAAGAAAAATTCACGGCGGTAGCGCCGTTGCCCGAGCACCAAGCCGCGGCCTGCGCCAACTACGTGATGAGCGAGAATGAATCTCCCATCGGCGCGGTCTTCGCCCCAATGGCCGGCTCGGGAACTCTCGGTTTTGAATCGTTGGTCGTGCTCGCCGGTGCCGGCTCGGGCTCGTTCAACCGCGAGTTCGCCTGTGAAAAATTCCCGTGCGTATCCAACGCCACGATGGGTTTCATCCGACGTAAGCTGGTCGAGAAATTGAAAACGGCCACGCTGCCCCCCGTAATGTTCAACGACTTCAACGACGATGCAGTTAGCGCGTTGAAAGAAAACATCGCGGTCTTCCCCGCGGGTACGTTCACGGTAAATGAAGGAGACGTGTTCGGTATGCGCCCCGAGTTTCCGGCCGAAGGTAAAATTTTAATCCTAGTCAATCCGCCGTTCGGCGATCGTCTGGCTCCGGACGCTTCGATTCCCACTCTCTACGCCAAACTAGGCAAATACTTCAACGGCCTCGCCGCCAAACATCCGGGACGCATTCTCGGTGGCTGCCTCTGCCCCGATGAACTCACGTGGAAAAAGTTCCTGAGCGGTCTTGAAGTCGAAACTCCGGATACCCACCACTTCACCCACGGCGGCAAAGAGATGCGCATCGTGCGTTGGCAGGCGTAAGTTAGCGGGTAGCCTGCCGTTAAGGCAAAGAAACGCACGCGGTTCTAGTTCGACCGGGGAGGATCAACTGTCGTTCTATATTAAAACTGATGCGCGCTAGGCGCTCTGGAGTAAATTCTAAAAGGTACGCGCCAGACCGCTCCCGTTTTTTAGAAAGAACTCACGATCGATCCCGTTTCGGTCGTGAGGTCGAACACGATCTTGGCTTCTTTGCGCTCGAGTTGGCGCCGGACCTGGGCCACCTTACTGGCAAGCAGCGCTTCCTTATCTCCGTAGTCGGTCCCTTCTCGAAACACGAACGACTTGATCAGCTGATCGAGCGTATCGGGGTCCAACATTTCATACGGAACCTCCACGCCCGTTTCCTCCACCTTCTCGGGCTTAGCCGGAAGTGGTTTCGTTTGGCGGAGCGGACGTCCGTTGTCGTCCGTAATTTGGGAAAACTCATCTTCCATAAGCCCAATCTAGCAGGTCCCTTTTCTATGGGGAGCGCTTTCCCGCGCGGCTCGCGGGGTTATATTGATGTGACGCGTCACGTTATCCTAGTGTCACACTAAAGGAGTCTCTATGAAATCTATCTTTGTTGCTTTGAGTTTGTTCGTGGCGTTGTCCGCTTCCGTTGTACGTGCCGAGGAGCCGCCGAAAATGACGGCCGAGGAAGAAAAGGCGTGGAATGCCCACTGGGATGGAGTGGCGCACGCGTTCGTAGGGGGCATGGAAGTGCTAGCCGGTAAGGCGATCACCTCGGTTACGAACGACATCGCCAACGGCGTTTCCGAAATCGCAAGCGCCGTGAAGCCGCTCCCAATCGTCGGTCCCAAGTGGCAGCTCTACACCGACGGCTACTACCGCACCTTCGCCAACGGCCATTGGTACATCTGGTACCAGGGTCGCGTCGTTCGCCAGTAATCTAACTTTGCGGGTGTGAAGGGGCCGGTGCCTCTTTGCACCATTTTTTTGTCAGCGAAAGCGAAAAACAAGGCGTGCCAGAACGTAGCAGGAAGAGGTGAACTGGTGCCACGGGCCCACGTGTTTGGCCCGTTCACGGTCGATCACATCGTTGAGTTCGGTACGAAGTTTCAGAGGTAGCCTTTCGAAGCTGCCCCTTAAGCCGGCCTGGTAGTAGAGCGGCAAGAAATCGTGCATCTGAGCCAGCCCTTCGAAGGCCTTTATGCCCGGCGCTGAGTAGCAACGAGAGAACGGTAACTCGTAACGCAACCCAGGGGCTTAGTCTTTTCATTCGGCAATTATAACCAGCAAATTTTGACCATTCGCGTTAAATAAGTTTTCCCCATGTTGAAAAACGCATCCCGTCGCGCGTTGCCGTGGGAGGCGGCGAATGAGAAAGTATTGGGCTGATGCCGCACGTGAAACCGCCCCCGCCAAAGGATCTCCCAGCGAATCTGCATGGAACGCTCAAGACGTTGCTCTTGGAGCGTTTTGGGCTGAAGTCGTTTCGCGAGGGGCAGCTCGACGTCATCACGTCGGTACTCTCCGGGCACGACGCCATGGCCGTCATGCCGACGGGCGGCGGTAAGTCGCTGTGCTACCAGATGCCCGCGCTCGCCCGTCCAGGCATCGTGATCGTGATCTCGCCGCTGATCGCGCTGATGCGCAACCAGGTGCAGGCGATGCAGGCGTTGGGCATTCCCGCCGGCTGCCTCTACTCGGGGCAGGACCAGGAGGAAAAGGTGCGCACCTTCGCCACGATGAAGGATAGCCCTCAGTATCTGCTCTACCTCTCGCCCGAACGGGTGCAAAAACCGGGATTCGCGGCGTGGCTCAAGACGCAAAATATCTCGCTCTTCGCCATCGACGAGTCCCACTGCGTTTCGCAATGGGGACCTGACTTTCGCAAAGACTATTTCCGTTTAGAGCTTTTACGCGAGCTGCGGCCCACGGCGCCGATTCTGGCGCTGACCGCTACGGCGACGCCACCGGTGTTGAAAGACATCGAAGAAAAACTTTCGCTCCGCAATCCCGACAAACACATTCACGGATTCTATCGCCCTAACCTCTACTACCAGGTCGAGCAATGCGATAACGACGGCGAAAAGTATGCGTTCTTGGAGCAAGCCCTGCAGCAGACCCCGAAGGGGCGCGTGCTGATCTACTGCGGAACACGTAATCAGACGGAAGACGTCGCCAATACTTTCCGGAAAGAGTTCCCAGGCTTGGGTTACTACCACGCGGGGCTGTCTCCCGAGCAGCGGCAAAAGACGGAACTAGATTACGGAGTCGGTAAGATTCGCGTCCTCGCCGCGACCAATGCGTTCGGTATGGGTATCGATCATCCGGACGTACGGCTCGTCGTCCACTTGCAGATGCCGGCGAACATCGAAAGCCTTTACCAGGAGATGGGCCGCGCGGGCCGCGACGGCACCCCCTCCACCTGCCTTTTGCTATTCAGCAAAAAGGACAAAGGGCTCCACGCGTACTTCATCAACAAGACGCCACTGGAAAAAAAATATGTGGCCGCCCGTTGGCGCGCCCTGGATACGATCACGCAGTTCTCGGAGGGCGGCGAGTGCCGCCACGCTGGGATTCTGACTTACTTCAAGGACTCGCGCCGACTGAAGGCGTGTGGCCACTGCGACGTCTGCTTGCCGGCTTCGCCGCGCAAGATTGCCGAACCGAAACCGGTTGCCCGCTTAGCCAGCTCGCTTAAAAAGCCAACGAAGTCGCGGTCGAAATCGGCGTCTAAATTCAGCGACGACAAGCCTTTATCCTCGAAGGAGCAGTTGCGGGCGGACATGCTGAAGGATTGGCGTAAGTCGTACGCCGACGAACGCGACATTCCCGCGTTCCTGGTCTTTAGCAATAAGACGCTAAACGATCTGGCGCGCAAGAATCCCACCACGCTCGACCAGCTGGAAGGCATTTACGGACTAGGTGACCACAAAATCGAACACCTGGGCCCCGAAATTATTAAGCAGCTGGAAGCGTTGGAATAACACCCGCTTATCTTTCCCCCAACCGCCGGTGACATTTTATGTCAGGATTTGATTGGTTTTTTTACGTATGCTGCGACGCATCACACTACAGTTGGGGGTTTTGATTGCGCAACGCTTTGGGGGCTCTAGCGTTTGGGTTCTACCTTTTGTCGGTTACCGCTTACGGCGGTAAACCGGATCCTTCGCTTTCCGTTTCCTGGAAATCCATCACCGTGAACGCCATCGAAAAGGTGGATGCTCGCGCCAACGCTGTACGCGCTCGTCACTTTCGGTATCGACGAGAACGGCGCGCTGGGGCTGGAATCGCTACAATCCACCAAGGGTAAGGTCGCGCAGAAGGGCTCGCGGCTGCAAAGCTTTGAAGCGGCGGTAAAGCTTCCCCTCGTCCGCATGCTACTAAACGACAAGCTGCAGGCCGCCCAGGCCGCGGGCAAAATCGAACAAGCGTTTACCGCGGAAGTGGTCAAAGCCGAGGGCGTCGAGCCCGTGCTCGTATTTCGGGCGCGCTGAACGGCGCTCCCGATACAAGTGGGTCCGATATTTTTACCCCGATAACGTAGCTATTTTTTTGGCGACCGTTCCTGATCTAAAACGTAGGACAGGAAGAGGTCCTCTACCTTTTTTCGCGCCCACGGTACGCGGCGCAGAAATTTAAGGCTCGAGTTAAGGCTCGGATCTTTAAGGAAACAGTTGATGGGCACGGCCTTCCCCATCGTCTCCCATCCGTAATGCTCAATAAGTTGCTTAAGGATGGCTTCTAAGGTCATTCCTTCGAGCGGGTCTTTTCGGCGGGGCGGGCGGCTTTCGTCACTCATGTGCCCCTAAACTACCATTGCTCCCTCAGTTTTCGAACATCCGATTGACCCATTGTCCCAATCCCGGTACCACGCATGCTGATTTATTAAACCTGGAGTATTCTCATGAAGGCCTTGTTTCTATTGACCCTGGTTTCTCTGACTTCCGTAGCGATGGCTAAGGGCGGCCACTCGCCGTTGCTAAGTTTGCCGGAGCACGCGGCAATTAAATTTAATTCGGATTTCGTAGTGACGAGCATGGCGTCACGCAGCGGAACTCCGGTGCAGGCATTGATCAAAACGATTCAGATCGATCTGCGCGGTAAGACGGTTGAAGCCGCGTGGTCGCGCTTCAGTAACGTGGCGACCATCAACAAGCTGAAGACGCTGAGAAACTTCAAAACGCTCGAAAGCGTTTTCTGTTTTGTGGACTTCAATGCGGACGTCAACAACGACATCCTCATCACCAAAGGCTCGACGTTCAAGCTGACCAACCCGGTTGACTTCGGCACGCCGTCGGAAAAGTTTACCAAGACGGGCAAACGCATCCGTTTAGAAAACTACGCGGATAAAAGCATCTCGGGCAGCTTCGAGCATAAATTGCTCCGCCGCCTGTACTGCAACTTCAAAGCCAATGCGAGCGAGCGCTACAACGAGACCTACCTCGACGATCTGAAAATCTCGCACCTCGAAGCGCTACTCGCGCCGATGTTCGAGCTGAAGTACTAATCGTCTCCAGGGAATGAATTGGCCCGCCTCGGGTAACCGGGGCGGGCTTTTTTTTGCTTAGTGTTTTCCAGCGGACGAATGGGTTGCCGCCGGAGCCGCGCCGAAATGCCAGTTGGCCAGCACCATCACCGGGGCTACACGGTTAGGAAATTCGCTGAACCAGGTTTTGGTGTCCGTAATGATGTTGACAAAACCAACCTGCAGTCCGCTTTCCATCGACTCGGTGTAGTTCACTAAACCGAGCTGAACGCCCGAAACCGATTTGGCGTAATTAAACGTACCATGCTGGAACCCCGTCATCTTGCCCTGCACGAAGTTCACCGCGCCAAGCTGGACGCCCACGAAATTGCCCTTGGTCCAGTTACAGACGCTTACCTGTCCGCCGGTATAGTTGTCGGCGTAGTTGACGATGCCAAGTCCAAAGCCCGAGCTATCGTTCTTAAAACCGTTCACTAAGCCCAATGCGAAAGACTTCTGTTCGTTCTCGCCCCACAAGCTCAGCGTGAACCCTTCGATCTTTTCCGTGCGGCCGTAAATCGCCACGTCGGGAACCGCGCTCAGATTGAAAACCCTGGTTTGTCCGCCCGC
>JAYUBV010000199.1:0-2058 GCA_043740655.1 Pseudomonadota bacterium
TCCAGCATGATGCCCGGCGGGAGCCCCGAGGCGTGGAAACACCTGGAGCCCATTTTTAGTAAAATTGCGGCGACCGTTCCGGACCTGGCCGATCCGTCGATCGCAACTCCCAGCATCGGCTACATCGGTCCCGGAGGCGCGGGCCATTTCGTAAAGATGACCCACAACGGTATCGAGTACGTCGAGATGCAGTTATTGGCCGAGTCTTACGATCTGATGAAAAACCTGGGCGGACTTAATAACGCGCAAATGGGGCAAGAGTTTAGCCGGTGGAATGAAGGCAGACTCAATTCCTTCCTATTGGGATCCGCGGCCAAGGTAGTCGCTCACCCCGACGCCAAGACCGGCGATCCGCTGGTGGAGCGTATTAAGCCAGTGGCTAAGCAAAAGGGAACCGGCCAATGGGCCTCGGAGAACGCGCTAGCCTTTGGGGCGTACGCGCCTACGCTGCCGGAAGCCGTATTCGCCCGTAATGCGAGTGCCCTTTCCGCGGGCTTTGCGCCGATTAAGGGAGACCTGAAGGGGCCGACGCCCACGCCGGTCAGTACCGCCGAACGGGCCCGCTTAGTGGAGCTCATGCCGCAGGCGATGTACGCCGCCCGGATGCTGGACTTCGCCCAAGGCATGCACCTCATCGATCTGGCGTCGAAGGAGAAGTTCGAAGGCAAGGTCGACATGAAGAACCTGATCAACATCTGGCGTACGGGAAGTATCCTGCAAGGAAAAATGTTGGATGAGATGTATGCCGAATACGCGAAGAATCCCGGAATGAAAACCCCGCTGGATTCCCCGGTGATTCGCCAAAAAATCTCCGACGCCCAGGGGGCTTTGCGCGAAACCGTGGAAATCGCCCGCCGCCACGGCGTGCCCACTCCGGCCTATTCGAGCCTGCTGAACTATTACGACACGGTCCGGGCGGATAAGGGCCCCGCGAACCTCTTGCAGGGGCTTCGTGATTACTTCGGCGGTCATACGTTCGAGCGGACGGACATGCCCGGGGTCTTCCACGACTCCTGGGGTGACCCGGCCGCGGGGGCGCCGACCCAGACTACGCAGCAGGCTAGCGGTACGGCCAACCGTCCGTAGGGGCCTCTAGGGTTTGCGCTGTGCTTTTCAAGGGTTAGGCGCTGCTTTCGGGTAGTGCACACACTGGATACACGTGTCAGGCCTGTTTGGACGTTTGCGGCTGCTCCTAGGCTCAAACCCCGGATAATCGCCTCGGCACTCTCTTTGCTCTATCCCAGGGCGAGGGCTTTAGGCTGCGGCTAGGCCGCCGGTCCCCTCCGTATTTTGGACGTCGGCCGTCAGGTTTCTGAACGGCGGGCTGTCGTGGTGTCCGGATGTCTGGCCTTAACGGGGTTGTGTGACGTGGAACGTTTGCGCTGGTTGATGTTTTTTCACTTTTTAAATGGATCGACGAGCCGTCTGTTGCGATCGCTCGTATTCTTACTTCCCATCGCCTTGGGACTATTGGGCCTTTGGTTCCGATCTCCGCTCATCGCCGGCTTCGGGCTGTTGTGGGTGATTTTCGAACTGCGAATTCAGTTTGCTCGACCGCGAGGTCTCGACGCGCGCGGTGGTTTGCAGTGGCTCCCGCACATGCTCGCCCGCTGGCAGTGCTCAAGTCCGGAACGCGAACGGGATATCCGCCAAAAAATGTCCGCCGCCGTGGAACTCGCCAACGGCCCCAAGGAACGCCGCTGGCTCACTCAGTTAGACGAATTGGTGGCCTTACGAAGTCTGGTGTTCGACGGCGATTTCGCCGGCAAGCGTTTCGTAGAAAAAGCCTTCGCGGGTAGCCGGGTCCTTGAAGCCAATCTTGAACCCGAACTGCTCATTCACCCGACCGCCGACGACGTCACGTTGGCCGCGACCAAAGTGGCCCGCCTGTACACCCACCTACTCGAAACGGGCGAGTCGGAGTCTGAGCCGCTGCGTAAGTTTGCGCGCAGTCTTTTTCAGACGATCTTCCTCACTCCCTACACGAAGGAAAGGGCACACGAAAAAATCCTCCCGCTCGTTGATCAGATTCAGCGCGAAGGCGGTATCCCGTTCCTC
>JAYUBV010000200.1:0-2048 GCA_043740655.1 Pseudomonadota bacterium
GATGAGCGAGTTAAACACGCCGATGGTAAGGCCGTTCATCGCCAACTCCGGAAAGTAAAACGGCACATTCTTTTTCTTAGGGAAGTCGAGCTCGAACCCTCCGGACGTCGCGAAGTCGCCCAGCATCAGCACGGAACGGCCAAGTTTGCGGCCGCTAGCCAGCATGTCCATCCAGCAGACGGTGTAGCCGTACCGGCCCTCCAGCGCGGTGAACTTTTCCAGAGTCTCGTCCAGGCCCTTCGTTTTTTCGAAGTAAACGTTGAGTCGGCTCGAGGCGATGGACTTCAGGCGAATGGTGGCGCGAGTGATGATACCGGTGAGCCCCATTCCCCCGATGGTCGCCCAAAAAAGGTCAGGGTTCTCGTGGCGCGAGCAAAGGACTTCGTTCCCATCCGCAATGAGCAGGCGGAAGGAGTCGGTGCACGCGGCGAAGCTACCGTCACGGTGGTGGTTTTTACCGTGGATATCGGCGGCAATCGCTCCGCCCACCGTAACGAACTTGGTTCCGGGGCTAACCCCTAGAAAAAATCCGCGCGGTACGAACGTGCGTAAGATATCTTCGAACGACACTCCGCCTTCACATTCAAGTGCTCCGGACTTGGGATCGAATGATAAAAAGTGGGAGAAGCGATCCTGCAGCAGCACGGCCTGATCGGCGTTTAAAGCCGCGTCGGCGTAGGCGCGTCCGAGGCCACGAGGAATCAGGAACCCTTTTTCTTGTTGAACAATCTCTTTAAGTTCACGATCTCGCTCGGGACGAAAAAGGTGGCAGCTTTCCTTTGGAAAGTTGCCCCAGCCGGAAATGGTCTTAGTGATGGATCGCACGGATAGGTGATCGTAACACGACTTCGCCCCGCGGCAATGACGGCTGCGGAGCCGCGCGCTACAATGCTTGGATGCCCATCCAATCCAACGCTCAACTAACGCTGGATTGTGTCGGTCGCCGTTTTGGTGAGCGCTGGATATTTCGAAACGTGACGCTGGAAGCCCGTTCGGGGGAGTGCTTGGCCCTCTTGGGTCCCAACGGGTCTGGAAAAACTACGCTACTCCGCGTGATGGCGACGCTGCTCACGGCGGACGAGGGGGAGGGGATGGTGTGCGGGCAGTCGTTGACGCACTCCCCGCGGCGTGTGCGCCGACACCTAGCTTACTTGCCGGCGACGGAACGCGGCTTTTATCCGCGCCTAACCGGCCGAGAAAATTTATTGCTACACGGTTACCTGCGCGGACTTGGCCGGTCCACCATTGAAACGCGATTGTCGGAGTGGACGGAGGTCGGGGCCTTTAAGGACGCGCTCGGCACCCCATTTTTTCTAGCCTCGTCGGGCATGCGGCAGCTGCTGCACCTGGCACGTGTCGCGCTCGCGCGGCCGTCTCTTTACCTGTTGGACGAACCCACCCGCAGCCTGGACTCGGCCACCGCGCCGGCGGTGAGGTCCTTCATCCGCCGGTTGGCCGAAGGCAGTATCGTCGTCCTGGCGAGTCATTCGGCCGACGAGTGCCGTGCGCTCGAGGCGCGCCCGGTATCCACGGCGGAATGGGGCACGCCATGATCCTAGCCTGGGGCTTCCTGCTACGAAAAAATTTTCGCGATCTGGGCCGCAATCCTATCTGGGTACTGGTCGCCGAAATGCTCGCCTCGGCCACCGGGCTCGCGGTCTACTGGTTCACGTCGCGCGCGATCGGTCCGGCACTCTCCTTCGGCGGCGATTTCTTTGCTTACGTCGTATGGGGCGAGCTGGCCCTGGTGATGCCGCTCACGCTTTGGAACGGAGCTTCGTTGCAGGTAAAGTCCGCCACCCACGACGGCTCGCTCGAAATTTTTCTCACGCTTCCGCAGCCGGCGTCGCTGTTGCTGGCCGCGCAAACGTTGGCGCTATTGCCGCGCGAACTTTTCCGAGTTCTCGTCACGTTGACCCTAGCCTCGGCGCTCTTCGGATTGCCGGTTTCCGGCACGGGGCTCTTTGGTTTTGCGCTGTGGGAACTGTCGGCGATTCCGCTTTTCCTAGGGTTTGGTCAATTGGGGGCGGCCGTGCTCGTGCGGTTTC
>JAYUBV010000201.1:0-2045 GCA_043740655.1 Pseudomonadota bacterium
GTCCACCGGAATTGGCGCACGAAACCTACTGCGGCCCCTGTTACGTCACCAAGATTGGTCCCATCGAAGCCGAGTACGACCACTTTGCGGACCTAGCCGCCAAGGTCCTGGTGTTCCCCAAGGCTAAGGCAGAGCAGACCCGGTTGATGGATAAGCGCGAAAAACCGCTTACGGTCGAGGACTGCGAAGACGAGCGCGACGTGCTGATGAAGCTGGCCTACCAGGCCGCCAAGGAAGGGTTTAACGCCCTCATCTACGTTCACACGGCTAGGAAACAAATTCGCAATGAGGGCTTTCAGACCTCGCGTTGGACGGGCCACGCCATCCCCACCAAAGTCGACGAGGCTAAGCTCCGCCCCGACTACTAAAGCCCATGGCCGCTTTTCTCAACATCTCGACTTACCGCTTTGCTCCGCTGGAAGACATGAAGCCGCTGCGCTGGCGGCTGACCAATTTTTGCGTGGAGCACGGGATTAAGGGCACCATTCTGATCAGCACTGAAGGGATCAACCTCTTCGTGGCGGGATACGCGCAGCCGGTGGAAGCGCTCCTCGCCCTGCTCGAAGCAATTCCGGGGCTCGAAAATTTGAATCCCAAACGCAGCGAAAGTTTGTTGCAGCCGTTCCCGCGCATGCTGGTGAAGGTCAAAAAAGAGATCATCGCCTTCGGCGTGGACGAAATTCAGCCGGGGAAGAAGACCTCGCGCCGGCTCCCCGCCAAAGATCTGAAGCGGTGGCTCGACGACAAAAAAGAATTCGTGCTGCTCGACACGCGTAACGATTATGAGATCAAACTCGGGACTTTCCGTAATGCGAAAAGCCTACCCATCTCGCACTTCCGTGACTTTCCGAAAGCGGTTGGCGAACTTCCGGCGGAGTTGAAGGACAAAACGATCGTCACCTTCTGCACCGGCGGCATCCGCTGCGAAAAGGCCGGACCGTATCTGGAGCTGCTTGGTTTTAAAGACGTATTCCAGCTCGACGGCGGGATTCTGCGCTACTTCGAAGAGTGCGGATCTGCCCACTACGAAGGGGACTGTTTCGTTTTCGATCAGCGGGTCGGCGTAGATCCCAGCCTGCAAGAGACCCCCAATGCCCAGTGCTTCGCCTGCCTTACTCCGCTCAGCGCGGATGAGCAGAACGATTCGCGCTACGTGATGGGCCAAAGTTGCCCGTTCTGCTTTAAAACGTCGGAAGAGAGTTTTAAAGAACGGCTAGAGCTGCGCTACGCCGCTATCCGCGCGGCCACCACGCCGTTGCCTGGTAAGGAGCCTTACGCGAACTACCGCCCGGCGATCGTGCCGCAGAAGTACGACGGTTTCTCCGTAGGGGAGTTTCTTGCGGCGGTCCTCGACCATATTCCGGCCGACGACTGGAGCCAGCTTTTTGCCGATAGCCGCATCGCCGGTCCCGATCGCCTGCCGGTAACGCCGGACACGAAGGTGAAACCGGGCGAGCGTTACTATTACATTCAGCCCATCGCTAGCGAACCGGACATTAACTGCGACATTAAAATTCGCTACGAGGACGAAGCCATCATCGTGATCGAAAAACCGGCGCCGTTGCCGGTACACGAAGGCGGCCGGTTCCACCGCAACACGCTGACGCACATTTTGGATAAGGTGTACGCCCCGCAACGACCACGACCTGCCCACCGCCTGGACGCGAACACTACCGGCATCCTCATTATCGCGCGCACCAAACACTTCGCGGGGAAGTTACAGCCTCAGTTCGAACGACACGAGGTCGAAAAAGTCTACCGCGCCCGGGTGTGGGGCAGCCCTGCCGAAGATAGCTTCGAATGCAACCTAGCCATCAGCGATGACACGCTCGACGTGGGCTCGCACTACGCCGACGAAGCGGGAAAGCCCGCCCGAACGTTGTTTCAAGTTCTGGAGCGCTACGCCGACGGCACCGCTCTACTAGAGGTCCGACCGCTCACCGGCCGCACCAACCAGATCCGCGTGCACCTATGGGAGATTGGCTTGCCCATCGTGGGCGACCAACTCTACCAACGCGGCCGGGTGCTCGGCAAAATTCAGACGC
>JAYUBV010000202.1:0-2044 GCA_043740655.1 Pseudomonadota bacterium
CTTCTCGCACTGGGGACCGCTCGATAAAGAGTTGGGCTTCGCCAAACGCTTTGCTGACCTCGACGAGCGAACCTTTGCGTCTAAGAAGTTCTACGGCAAGGAGACTTCGATTTGTCTAAAGGACCTCACGGCCCTGTTGAAGCGATACCCCGACGTGTCGTTCGTGGTCGATGTGAAGGACAGTCGCAGTCGGGACGCCGTCATGGACGCGAAGAACTACGTGGACTCTTACAGGCGGGTGTTTCAGAAGCTATTCCGTGAATGGGCAGAGACGCGCGAGTTCTTTAGCCGCGTGACCCCGACGATTCACTCCGACGAGGATCTGGCCTTTTTACGATCTTTCTACCGCTTCTCGTCGGTAGCTTACTCGTTGGACCGCTCCAAACAAACCGAGGACGCGGTGCTGATGACAGTGGGTAAGCATCCGGAAATTACCTCGGTGGTGGTCGACAAAACGAAGGTGTCGAAGACTTTAGCCAGCAACCTTAAATCGCTGAAGCGGCGCCTATTCGTAGCGGTGATCAACGACCCGAAGGAAGCCAAGGAGTTGACCTCTCGCGGGGCCACCGGTTTCTACACGGACACGCTCGAACCCAAGCCTAAGCTCGACTAACGGGCCGCGTGGTGATGCGTGGGGTGGCGGATAGGATAAATCTCCCCGTCGCACTTCACCCAGTAGAAGTGAAAACGCTCCCGGGCCACGGCGCTAGGCACGGTAGCCGCGGTGGTGAAAATCTCCTTGAGCTGGAACCCCTCGCCCTGAAAATGGTTTGGGTCGATGAAATATAGTTTTCGATCCGGGTGATCTTGCTTAACTCGGCACTCCCGTTGCAGCAGTTCACTGACGTACATTTGTTTAC
Source organism: Pseudomonadota bacterium (assembly GCA_043740655.1). Classification (GTDB taxonomy): domain Bacteria; phylum Bdellovibrionota; class FAC87; order UBA2466; family UBA2466; genus JBGSST01. The sequence continues at coordinate 861 of JAYUBV010000202.1, forward strand.
CTAGACGGGCGCGGTCCCATTTCGTGTAGGTAAACTGACGTCCACCTCCGGCGGGAGAAACGAGCCGCACCTTCGGCAGGGCCAACGCTACCGCCGTAAGCCCCGCGTCCCAGGAAGTGGCGATGGTGACATTCTCAGCGTCAGGAATCAGCTCGCGGGCAATCGAGCACTGAGAAAAATGCCAAAAAAAATCTGATCCGTAGGCTAGCCCCGATGCGGCTACTTGGAGCAGGAGCAGCATGCCGAGCGAGCCCGCGCACAGCCAAGTGGCCTGCCGATAAATTCTCTCCCCCGTATCGGGGGCCGCGATCGGGTACCACCACGGATGGGTACTAAAATGATCGATCCAGTACCAGACGAGTAAAAGGAACCAAGGATGGGTAAGAAAGAGGAAATGGCGAAAACTGGAGGGGTAGAGGTGGCGGAAAAAAAAGACCAGCGTGACCGTATACAAGATAGCCGAGGCTATTGCCGGAATGAGGCGTCCCCCCTTTTTGGGTTCGCGCGAGAAAGAGATCACGAAATGGGCAATCGTGATGATCTGGACTCCCCAAAAAAGCCGCAGGCCCAGCCACTTTAGTAACGATGAGTACTCGATGTTCCACCAGTGCGTGGGAAAGGCGTAGTGAAAGAAAATATCATTCAGCGTCTGGAACATTTCCGTAAGGGCGTAACCGCTGAGCCACGTCTGAAAAAAGAGCGCCGCCTGTTGCGCCATTGGTTTCATCCCTACGTCGGTCGTCGGGGAGCCCATGCGATCGGGGAAGGCCCACAGCAGGGTCAGGACTACTGAGAAGCCCGCTACCCAACACAGCCCCGTCCATATAATTTTTTCCGTTTCGCGTTCCTTGAGCCAGTGAATTAGAAACGGAATCAGCATCGCCCCCGCGAGCAGTGCTGCGTGCAAGCTGGTGAGCGCCGCTAGCGACAGCAGAGTGCCGCCGCAGGCGACCCCCCAGCGTCCCTTTTTCAAAAATAACGCGGTGCCCAGGAAGGCCAAGCCCATGCCAAGCCCGTAACCCCTAGAGATGACCCCCATCTCGTAGGTGGTGGCGTACGTCAGACTAATCAGCCACGCCACAATCGACGATATCCGCTCATCACCTCCGCCGCAGCGGAACAGCGCAAAGGTGCCTAGCCCGAGCACGAAGTACCCCAGCGCGCCCGCCGCCGCCAGCGCCATC
>JAYUBV010000203.1:0-2044 GCA_043740655.1 Pseudomonadota bacterium
TGACGTTCGCGGAACTCGGTGCTGATGCCGTGGTTGCGAAATAACCTGAGCCGTTTCATCGCCGAATCTTCGAAACCCGTGACCATTCCACCTTCCGCGGTGGTGATGTGTTTTACGGGATGAAAGCTAAAGGCGGTAAGGTCGGCCAGCGCCCCTGCGGAACGGTTATTCGCCTGAGCGCCGAGGGCGTGACAGGCATCGGTGAGCAGTTTAATTTTGCGTTCGGTGGCTAGTTCGCGCAGCTCCAGGTAGTCGCAGGGCTGCCCCGCAAAGTCCACCGCGAGAATGGCTTTGGTTTTCTTGGTGATCTTGCGGGCCGCATCGACGGGATCCAACAGCAACGTGCCCGGCTCACAGTCGGCGAAAATTGGCTTGCCGCCCGTGTAAAGCACGGCATTGGCGCTGGCCGCGAAGGTCATGGCCGGAAGGATCACTTCATCACCCGGCTTCACGTCAATTGCGTACATGATCGCGTGCAGGGCGGCCGTGCCGTTGGAAAACGTGACCGCCTCTCGCGCCCCCGTCTTCTTCGCAAAAGCTTTTTCGAATTCCGCGACCTTCGGGCCAGTCGTAAGCCAGTCTGACTTCAGACAATCGGTGACGGCTTTGATATCGGCGTCGGTTATTTCTTGCCGGCCGTACGGCAACAGCGTGGCGCGCACTGGGGTGCCACCGTGGATCGCCAACGATTCCTTTTTTTTTGCATTCACGGATTTCACGAGGCTTTAGCACGCTTTCTAGGGACGTTACCGGCAGCCGCAGCGTCGATCTCAATGACCGAATCGGCGATTAGGGTTTTCAGCTCATCGTTCTTCATCCACCACGCGTTGTTGTCGCTCGAGTAACGATTGCCGTGACCGAGCGCCTTTCCGGCGGCCGGCTTGGCTCCCGCCCACGACGGCGCGATCGGCTCGATAACGTACCGATCGCCCTGCTCCTTCGTATGGCCGGCTTCATCCTCGGCGACCAGGATCTCGTGAATCTTTTCGCCGGGCCGGATCCCGACAGTCTTGATTTCACAGTCGGGAGCGATGGCCTTAGCGAGATCGATCACGTTCATGCTGGGGATTTTCGGTACGAAAACTTCACCCCCCGAAATATCGGTGAGGCAATCGAGCACGAACGCGACGCCCTGATCGAGCGTGAGCCAAAAGCGAGACATGCGCGGATCGGTAATCGTCAGGACCCCTTCCTGGCGCTGTTTCAGAAAAACAGGAATGACGCTACCGCGACTGGCGACCACATTGCCGTACCGGACGCAGGCGAAGCGAATGGGACGTTTGCCGGCGTACGCGTTGCTCTGGGTGATTAACTTTTCCGCGCAAAGCTTGGTGGCGCCGTATAGATTGATCGGATTGACCGCCTTGTCGGTGCTAAGCGCCATCACGCGATTCACCCCTTGATCGATGGCGGCCTCGATTACATTGCGGGTGCCGAGTACGTTGGTGGCAATCGCTTCCATCGGGTTGTACTCGCAGGTGGTCACCTGCTTCAACGCCGCGGCGTGAATCACGATGTCCACGCCCTCCATGGCGCGCTGCAGACGATCCAGATCGCGAATGTCGCCGATGAAGAAACGGACTCGTTCATCGTCGAATCCGCCGGCCCGCATATCGCTTTGCTTTAACTCGTCCCGACTAAACACGATCACTTTCTGCGGAGAGTAGTCCTGAAGCAAAACTTCTGCGCATTTTTTCCCGAACGATCCCGTCCCCCCGGTGATGAGAATGCTTTTGCCCTTGAGCATGGCAGCGACTTTCGCCTTGTCTCCAAAAGACAAAGTTGATTTCCGGGTAAAAGACGCAACCCGGTTTGGGGTTTTCTCAGGCATGTGGAATCTCTTTTGTAGGGGGGAAAGAAAAAATGGAGGGAATGGCTTAATCACCATTTTATCGCCGATTGTGTGCGACCTCAAGCGACGTGGCGTGACTCAATGCACAACCGTGACCCGCCGAATCTTGGAAACCCAGCCTGAGTCGGTCAAAGTACCGAAATGTTTAAAATCACGATGTCGCTGTGGCTACTCCCGCTCCCGCTTTTTGCA
>JAYUBV010000204.1:0-6855 GCA_043740655.1 Pseudomonadota bacterium
AAGGCTGGGTTAACCCGTATCCGCACATCGACTGCTGTGCCTTGGCCATTGAGCTTGGCGCCACCTTCGTAGCCCGTTCATTCTCGGGCGATCGTAAACAGATGATGGCCCTGATGAAGGCCGCGCATTCGCACAAAGGCATTGCGCTGATCGACATCATCAGTCCATGCGTGACCTTCAACAATCACGAAGGCAGCACGATGAGCTACGTCGCTTCCAAAGAGCGGGCGACTCCGATTTTGGAGTTGAATTACATTCCGCCGCAGGAAGAGATCTCCGTTGAAATGAAGGCCGGCGAAATCAAGGAGATCGAGCTGCACGACGGTTCGCACATCACCCTGAAGAAGCTGGGCGAAGACTTCGATCCGACAAAGAAGATGGGCGCGCTGAAACAGATCGCCGATTCGTACGACAGCGGCCATTTGGCCACCGGCCTGCTTTACTACGTGGCGGATCAGCCGGACTTCACCGAGCTTAACAATCTGGGTGACACCCCGTTGTGTCAGTTCGGTGACAAGGATCTGGATCCGGGTCCCGAGGCGCTGAAGAAGCTTTGCTCCACCTGGCGCTAAGGCAAAAAAGTATTAGAATAGGGGAATGAAGAAATTCATTCCCCTTCTTTTTGTCCTCCTTTGGGTGTTCGGCGTCTCCAGCTGCGGCAGTAACGGCGGCGGCAACGCTTCCGAAAAGCCAGCCATCTTTTTTTCAACGATGGCTAATCTGACTTTGGAGGTGGCGTATGAGCCGGGCGCTGAACCGTTCACGGGAAACCTTCCCAACTTGCAAAATATTTGGACGATCTCCGAATCCAATCTCAACGCTTTGTTTCAGGGACGGTCGAAAGTGCCGACCGTAACGGTGCCTAAGACCTTGGCGGAGATGACGGCAATTGGCGCGCAAAATCAAACGGCTTGGACCAGCGACAAGATTTTGGCCCTGGCGAGCAAGACCCGTAAGGTTCAATCCACCTCCACTCAGGCCCGATTCTTTCTCGTTTTCGTGAAGGGGAACTACCAAGAAAACGGGGCAATCAATTCTAATGTGATCGGGGTCAGCATTTCTGGAACGACCGTCATCGCCATGTTTAAAGACGTGATTCAATCGACGGGAACGACTCCCGACGGCGCCGTCCCCAAGTTCGTGGAGCAGGCTGCGATTGTGCACGAAAGTGGACACGCATTAGGTCTCACCAACAATGGAATTCCGATGAAAGCGAGCCACCAGGATACCGCGCACGGGGCTCACTGCAGTAACAAAGACTGCGTGATGTACTGGTCTAACGAAGGGACGACCGGCCTAGTGTCGTTCATTCAGAAGTACCTGGTTTCTTCCAGCTACGTCATGTTCGGCAGCGAATGCCTGGACGATACTCGCGGCTACGCCCCGTAAAGCGACGTCCGGCGATAAGGAAAGTAAAGCTGCGACCAAAACCAAGTGGGTGGAATGTAGAGCTTCCCCGATTTGGGATCCGCAGGGGGTGGAGCCTTCAGTTTATTCGGAGGGCCGCCACCCGTGGGGTATACGGTTAGCACGCGATCGTTTTGCATGATGAGCTGAATAGCTACGCCGTTCACGAATCCGAAATAGGATTTCAGCCCGTCGGGACCTTCTTCGTGGGGCTTGGTTCGCGCAAGCTCGCGCGCCGCGCCGTCGATTTTGTTGGCGCTCCAACCCGGCGGGAATACGGTGCTCGTTTTTCCCTTTGACCACGTGGGCTGGCCGCCCGCGTCGCTGCCGGTCTTCATGCTCCATACTATGGTGTACGTGCCGTCGGCATTCGGAGCGAACTCGCCCAGAATATTTTTCTTATCCTGCCCCTTCAGCTTCTCGCCGCCCGGCAGGCGGCGCATTTCCGTGGGATTTAACCGGTAAGTTTCGCCTTTAGCGATCGATTCTTCCACGATGGCAAACGTGTGGCCGCCCCAAACTTGCTCAGGTCCCGTCTCGCCGGGAGGTTTAGGAACTACTTCGCCGGTCGTGACGTGGGTGAGCGCTTCCGGGGAAAGAAATCGATTTGCTGAAGTGCTGGGCGCGCTATCGATACGCGGGACGGGTTGGCCATCGGCGCGTTGAAGTGACGCCAAGTCGGGGGACATTGGCTCAATGCCCTGACCCGTAGTCTTGGCGTGCTTCTGCCAGAAATCGACCGAGCGGAGCAGTTCTTCCTTCTTCCAAAATTTGGTGTACGGCGGCCTTTCCCCTTCTGGCGCGGAATAAGCCTTTTCGATTTCGCGCATGAGGTCTTTGGGCTTCAGCTTCACCATCGCTTCGGCGATGACGACGGGGGGGCCCGACGGCGCGTACGTTCCCGCGTGCATGTCGACGGGGACCAGTTTCCCTTCCACGACTTGAAAAACGAGGTTTACCGTATCGGTGCGGCGGGGCGAGCCTGGAACGGTGGGTACGCCGGTAAAACCTGAGGCGCTCTTTAGCGAACCCCGCTGCCAGTTGGGCTGGGTTTCAACGATTCCGCCGAACCCAAAGGTCTCGCCGCGCCTCGTATAGCCGATCGCCAGACGGCCTACCTTAGGATCGTACTCGTGCACGGTCACGCCTAGCGCTGACAGCTCATCGCGCACGCGTTGGGGAATGGTGGCTTCGCCGTTCGAGGTCACCGGATCCAAAAGTTGGAAGGCGCTGACAATCGCCTTTTCCTTCAACAATTCCTCGGGAGTTTTCCACTTGGTAACGGAGCTTTCGTAGGGGCTTAGCGTGAATTTCTTCGTTTTGATCGATTGCAGCCGCGCGGGTTCGAATTCTAGGACCTTGCCGCCAATATTCAGGTGGGCGGGGCCGGTGCCGGAGGGTTTGCCGCTGAGGAAGACGTGGTTGTTCCAGTACTGCGTCTCGGGGCCATTGCCGATCGTGTCGACGTTGAACTTTCCGATGCGCGCGGGCTGGGCCGGGGCATTGTCGCCGGGGAAGGAGGTGAGGACCTCTGGCTTTCCCTCCCGGTTCTTGTTGATGACCACCGTGATGCGGTCGGTGGGTGCCTGCGGGGCATCCGCAATCAATGCATCGGCGACAAATTTGAATTTTGGATTGGGCGGTTGAACCGGCGTTCCGTCGCGGTTGGTTTCGGGGTACCACGAGCCGGAGATGGGTTGGCCGTTTACGTCGATCGTTTCGCGAATTCCACCGGGTAGGCGGGCTTCGCGGCGGACGGGCACGCCGGCCGCCCTTAGGTCCGCCAGGCTAACTACGCCGGTCCACCCGACCGGGGTAGTTCCCTTTTTGAGGGGTAATGTCAGCTCTACGCGTCCGTCGGCGTCTAGCCGGAGACGGTCGGGCAACGCTTCGTAGATCGTTTTCGCCAGCGCTTCGGCGTTGGGAAAGACGTCCCGGTTGAACTGGCTGCCCGCGGTGCCTTCAAAATGACGGGCGAGATGGGCGACTAAGCCGTCGAATGAAAGTTCGGACTTGGGAATCGTTTCGCCCGACAGCTCGAGCTTCGCGCGGCGGGTGGTGGTTTGGAGTGGCTCGCCGACGTCAAACCCCGTCGACGTGGTTTTCTTACCCACGCCGTCGGGCGCAATACTGGGCAGGTTGCATATGGGGATCGTCGCCAGGGTAAGCGAGGACGTTAGCAAGAGCACTGCGGCAAAACGTAGGTAGATCATAAGGAGTTATTATCCCCCATAAATCGCCGCGCCGGAGGGAGAACTTAAAACGTGTAAACGCCTTCGAGATAGGCGCCTGAAAAGGGCGGGACGAGGCGGCAAACGCCGCCGGAGCAAATGGTGCCGCCGCTGGTCTGGCCCACGAACGCTTTGGCTTGGTAGGGGCCAGCTTTGTAGCTGGCGTTGGCGCTGTAGAAAACGGCCTGCACTGGCTCAGGATTGGTGGGTACGAACTCGACGCCAAGTCCGCCATTCCACCGTTCGCTGAAGTTGTACGTCACGAAAGTCTGGTTACGATCTTCGATGACGCGGTAGGTGTTCAACTCTTTGTTGGCTAGCTGTTTGCGGTATTCGAGCTCGAACGATTCACCTTTGAACGTCGGCACTTTGAGCTTGGCGCCTAGGTGCGACATGTCCTGCATTCCCGGCATGAAGCGGTAACCAGCCTTCAACTCAATCGCCGACCGCCAGGGGCCCAAAAATTTCCCGCCGACGATGCCGTGGCGAAGTTCGCCGTGGTAGGCGCGATCGCTACCGACTAGGAACGAGCCGTACACGGCGGTCTTGGGCGCAAGCTGGCGTTCGGCGCTGAGGCGCGTCGCAGTCACGTCCTGGGTGTTTAGCGTCGCCACGATGTCGTCTTCGAGCGTGGGCGGGCGACGGAAGTCGTAATAGTACTTACGGTAGTCTTTGCCTTCCATCTTCACGCGCCAGCCGGCGTCGGCCCAGGCGATGGAGGCGAAGGTGCCCCAGCCGGCCGGGTAGGTGTTCTTGTTGTCGCCGGCGGCTTGGGTCAGCAGCGCATTGGTCTCGGCGTAAACGTCGATGACATCGAGGATTCCATTCATCGCGAGGGTGACGCCCATCGTGTGCCACTTCTTATCGAAGGTGGGTTTGTCGAGTGGGCGCTGAGTGGTGAAAAGGTAGTGGCTGCCCACCTCCACGTCGGGCGATACCCTAGTGGAAAGTTGCTGGCTCGCCAGGAACATCTCTCGATCGAAGACGGGGTTGGCCACGGGATTGAGCGCCACTGGATTCTTCAGCGCATTCACCCGTCCGGCCATCGTGGCGAAGGTGACGGGGGCGATCGTATGTTTGAGGGATATTCCCTCGAGCGTCGTATCCAGACCGAAATTCGGATCGCGGTACAGGGCCAACGCGATCCCTTTGCCTAGCTCTTGATAACTATCGCCGAGCGTGATCGATCCGGAGGACCACGTCGTGGTTAGAGATTTTTTTTCAAGGGTGATGTACGAGTTCTGCGCTTTGTTCCCGTTCGGATTCCAGCGGTTGGTGAAGGAAAGATCACCCTGAAACTCATTGATCTCCGCCGAGAGCTTGTTTTCGTGAATCAGATCGTAGGACGACTTTCCGGCGGGATCCTCCGAGTCTTTCGTGTTGAGCAGCATGACGTGGCCCGTCGCCCCAACTCGGTAGGACGGTTGGGATGACACGGAATTCTCGGTGGAGAGAACCGTGGTGTCCGCTTGCGCCAGCGCGGGTGCCCACAGGATCAGTGAAAACCAAACGGCCTTTGGAATCCGGGGGATCACGGCTGCCTCGTTGTTTTAAAAATCGGTAAAGTTAGTTTTTCTTAAAGGACTCGAGTTTCTTCATCATCTCTTCGCTGTAGCCAGAATAGGTCGCGAGAATCTCACCTTTAGCGCTCACGAGTACGGAGAAGGGAACCGCTTTGGTCGAGTTGTACTTAGAAAAAATTTGGTGCTTCGGATCGAGGATCGTGGGGAACTCGATCTTGTGCAGCCGCATGGTCGGGCGAACATCCGAAGACGTTTCCGACGTATCCACGTTCACCGCCACGACCTCAACGCCGGAGTCTTTGCCAAGTCTGGTTTTCAACGTGTTCAGCTCGTCTACGCACGGCTGGCACCACGTCGCCCAGAAGGAGATCAGCACGGGCTTGCCGTCCTTCAGTTTGTCCTTCAGCGAGTAGCTTTTGCCGTCGGTGGTTTCGCTCTGGAAAAACGGTGCCTGCTCCGAAAATGCGGTCACGGAAAAAAAAGCTAGCGATAGGATGAGTGATTTCATGATCGTTCTCCCTTAAAGGCGGCTCTCTACGAAAGCCACAATCTCTGAAGGGACAAAGGTGGTCTTCCCCGCAGTATAGCGTTTCACAACTTTCAGGTCTTCATCGAGGACGACCGCCGACGGCACCTTCAACGGCAGTCCGGGGTGGAACGCTTTGAAGTTGGTCCACATCCAGGGCAGGTCGGGATGGGCCGTGGCCTGCACAAAATGTGCTTCTTTATAATTGTCGGCGGCTGACTGGGTGGGTCGAACTAGTCCGGGATCGCCGGAAACGTAATAGAGCTGGATGTCCAAATTTTTGCGTTTCGCTTCCGGAATTTGCGCTATGAGTGAGTTAATCACCGGAAAATCCGCTTTGCAGTCGCCGCAAAAACCGGCGCCGAAAACCATCAGCGTTGTACGCTTCCCCTCGGGAACCGGCGTGGAAGTGGGCTTTGCGGGTGGCCGCACAGGTTGACCACCCGCGTTGTACCGGCCGCAGCTCATCAGAGAAACTAAGGAGATTAATAATAAGGCTAAACGCGTCATCGATCCCTCGGCTAGAACGAGTTGATGGAAGTTAAAGATACTGTGCTTGTACTTTTAGCGTGAGCGACCGCCGCGCCTGACGGGCATCTTGAACCCTTTTTCCGTTAACAAGTGTGCCGCTGTTCATTGACGTTTTACAGCCCCTATTCCTAGCTAGGGGCTTGGGGGTATCTCATGGATAAAACTGTCTCTATTAAACAAACGCGTATGCTCATCAATAATGAATGGTGCGAGGCGCGCAGCGGCAAAACGTTTTCCGTAACCAATCCGTCCACCGAAATGGAGCTAGCGAGGGTCGCCGAAGGGGACAAGGCCGATATCGACGCCGCCGTGAGTGCCGCGCGCCGCGCTTTCGACTCCGGTCCGTGGAGTAAAATGGGGGCCCGCGAACGCGGCCGCATCCTTTATCGCTTGGCCGGACTGCTTGAGAAAAATAAGGAGGAGTTCGCCCGCCTCGAGACGATGAATAACGGCAAACCGATTCGCGAAACGTTGAACGCCGATCTGCCGCTCGCCATCGACTGCTTTGAGTACTACGCCGGGTTCGCCGACAAAATCCACGGCGACACGATTCCAGTTTCGGGAGAGTTCTTGAACTACACGCTGCGCGAACCGGCAGGTGTGGTCGGTCAGATCATTCCCTGGAATTTCCCGCTGC
>JAYUBV010000205.1:0-2029 GCA_043740655.1 Pseudomonadota bacterium
ACAACCTGTTCATGCCTTCGTTCATAGCGGAACCGGAAAAGGATTACCACTTCAACGCTAGTACTGACGATTTGTCGGCCTGCTCGCCGCCCACACTCACTTTGAATTTACGGGTCGCTGGGATCCACGAGTAGATGCTGTCCTTTGAAGCAGGTTACGAAGATTCTCCCGTCGGGAAGAAATTTTATTTTATCGGCGTTGTTCTCCACGGGGATTTTGATGTCGGCGATCGTCTTTTTTGTCTCCAGGGAGATAAGGCGGATAAACTTAGCTTTTTCCTTCGTTCGCTTTTCCCTGCGCTCGAGTGCCGGACTTATCAACACGGCAACGACCTTTTCGTCGGCCCGTACGGTTAGGGGCAGAGGCGCCATGCCTTCTTTCACCAAATTCACTGACTTTTGGTCGAGGTCCTCGATGAAATCGATTCGTCCGTTGCTGGATGCCAGAACACGTTTGCCACCGTCAAGCCACGTCAAATCGGAGAAAAGCGGCACCTTCACCTTTAAAACTCTATCCCGCCCAACGGTTTGCTGCTTCCCGTTCTCATCGATGGTGACGAAACGAAGCCGCGCGTAGTTTTTTCTAACAAACAGGTAATAGAGCTGTTCCGTGCCCGGTATTACTCCCCAGTCGTCCGGGCTGCCCTTCTGGTCAAACTCCGGTCTGTCGAGGGTCGTGCGCTTTCCGGTGGTGAGATTGAATACCGACGTAGGGTATTTCGAATGGTGGTCAGAAGTGAAAACGAGATTACCGGGAGTTTGCCGGATGATGTCGGGTTGATTTCCGTGCTCAAGCGGCTCACCGATCTTTGTAGCGTTGCCAAAGTCGAGCAAGCCGTCCTTGAAAGGGACGCGCAGGAGTTGCTCGCGATCGCTTCCAAAAAATACCTCGTGGCCGTCGTTCGAAAATTGTCCTCCCGTTAAGTGATCCGGATATCCCGTACCCGTAATGACCTGGTTGGCGGAGAGATCGGCGGAATACTGGTTATTATTGCGGTGTCCTTGCGCTAGCCCTAACACGCGCTGCTGGTTAGGCGGAAAAAGGTAAATTTCCGCCGCCATGTTCACCGTCCGGCACTGAGTTCGGACGACGGCCATATCTCGCTTGGCTTTGGCCTCGGAGCCCCCCTTCAGCCGCTCCTTCAGACCCGCAATCAGTTGGGCCCGCACTTCTTCGGTGTCCCACGCTTTGGTTTCGACCATTTTTTGAAGATCGTTCAAGCGTAGGCGTAGCGAGGTCACGTCCGGGCCGTCTTGCTCGGGAAGCTCGAAGGGGTTTTTTGAGGCAACCATCCGCTCGATGGTCTGGGGAGCCACGCGGCTTCCGCTCACTTGATCCCAGAGCGACCGGTAGGCCGACGGAACTAGCACCAGGGGATCGGCATTCGGCGATACGGAGCCAAAGCCGATGAGACAGGCCAGTGGGAGCGCTCCGTTCATTTTCCGCCGGCGGCTTTTTTGAAGGCGTCGGGTTGGCAGGGGTCAAACCCTTCCGGCAGCACGAGCGGAGCCCGGCTGGAGAAACTGGTGACGAACGACTGGAAAACCTGCGGATCAAACTTGCCGGGCTGCATTCGGAACATCTTTTCCATCGCCCCTTCGGCGTCGAGCGCCTGGTGGTACGAACGGTCGGTCGTCAAAGCGTCGAATACGTCGGCAATCGCTACGATACGGGCGAGCAGCGATATTTTCTCGCCCATCAACCCGTCGGGATAGCCTTTGCCATCGAAGTTCTCGTGGTGCTCGTGCACTACGCGCAGAACTTCTTCACCTACCGGCACTCCTTGGAGGGCGATCGTGCCGTACTCGGGATGGCGTTTCACTTCCGCCCATTCCTGCTTAGTGAGCGGACCGGGTTTGTTGATGACGTTCCAAGGTAGGTTTCGTTTTCCTAAATCGTGCAGTAACCCGCCGAGCCCCGCCTGCAGCAGAGTTTCCCTTTGATCGCCGAACACGCGGCGAGCAAAGGCGATGGCGTAGATCGCCACGTTCACCGAATGGTTGAACGTATAAAAATCGTGCTGAGTGAT
>JAYUBV010000206.1:0-6835 GCA_043740655.1 Pseudomonadota bacterium
GAATGATTCGGTCGCTTTGTTCGAAACGGGTACCGAGTTTGATTTGCGGAAACCGTTTAACGAAGTTCACTGGTCCCAGATTGGAAACGTTGGCGTGTGCCGTCTTGAGCGTCGGCAACCCTGATGTTTACGGGAATCGTCGATCACGTAGGCCAGATTGTCGCCGGCCGGGACGGCGCGGGGAGCCTGCGTCTGACGATTCAAACTAGCTTCGCGGAGCTTGTCCCCGGCGAAAGTATCGCGGTGGACGGAGCCTGCCTCACGGTTATTGATCCTAAGCCCGGCACGTTTGATTGCGAACTGTCTTCCGAAACGCTGCAAAAAACCGTTGCCCGCCGTTATGAGACGGGTGGCGTCGTGAATCTCGAGCGGGCGATGCGGTTGGGCGATCGCTTAGGCGGACACCTGGTTTCCGGCCATGTCGATGGCACCGCGTGTGTAAAGTCAGTGGAGCCCGAGCATGAGTTTTGGAAGGTCACGTTCGAAGCGGTGGCACCTGAGTTTCGGCCGTTGCTACTAAACAAGGGATCGGTGGCGATCCAGGGTACGAGCCTCACCGTAAACGTAGTGCTAAACGGCGGGGAATCATTTGCCGTAATGCTAATTCCGCATACGCTGGAGCGGACGAATCTGAAGACGCTTAAAGTCGGCCAAATGGTGAACGTTGAATTCGACAGCTTTGTAAAAGTTTTAAAGCATCAGGTCGAAGAGACCGTCCAACGGCTCCTAGCCCAGAAAGAGAAAGTATGACCGACACCCCGGTAAAAGAGACCCCCGCGCACCTTTCCACCATCGAAGCGGCGATTGCGGATTTGAAAGTGGGCAAGATGATCGTTCTCGTGGACGACGAGGATCGTGAGAATGAAGGCGACCTAGTTCAGATCGCCGAGCTGGCTACGCCGGAGAGCATCAACTTTATGGCCCGTAAGGCTTGCGGCCTTATCTGCGTGTCGATGGTGAAAGAAGATTTGGAACGATTGGGAATTCCGATGATGGTGGAGAAGAACTCCTCACAGTTCGGTACCGCCTTCACCGTTTCCATCGAAGCGTCCAGCGGCGTGACCACGGGCATCTCCGCCCACGATCGAGCGCGTACGGTTTCGATTCTGGCCGCGCCGACCTCGCAGCCGCGTGACATAGTGATGCCCGGCCACATTTTTCCGTTGCGCGCGAAAGACGGCGGTGTGCTCGTACGCGCCGGTCAGACCGAAGGCAGCGTCGATCTAGCCCGCTTGGCAGGGTTCCGTCCGGCCGCGGTGATTTGTGAAATCATGCGCGAAGACGGTACGATGGCCCGCGTTCCGGACCTCACCGAATTTTGCAAAGCCCACGACCTAAAAATGGTCTCGGTAGAGCAGCTGATCGCTTACCGCATGGAGAACGAGACCTTCGTGAAGGAGATCGCTTCCGCGCGGATGCCCATTGAACCGTTCGGTGATTTTGAATTCAAAGTTTTTGAGAGCCTGATTGATGGCGCCCAACACACGGTAATGATGAAGGGTGAAATTGGCGACGGGCCCACTTTAGTACGCGTGCATTCGGAGTGCCTCACCGGAGATGTCTTCGGATCGGCCCGTTGCGACTGCGGTTGGCAGCTTCGGGCTTCGCTCGCCGAGATTGGCAAGCAGGGCGGCGTGTTGCTCTACATGCGCCAAGAGGGACGCGGCATCGGCCTGGTCAATAAGATTAAGGCCTACCGCCTCCAGGACGAAGGTTTGGATACGGTCGAAGCGAACCAAAAGCTTGGCTTCCGCGCCGATCAGCGCGACTACGGCATTGGCTCGCAAATCCTGCGTACGTTGGGCGTGCGTAAGATCAAACTTTTGACGAACAACCCCAAAAAGATTTTTGGCCTCAAAGGTTTCGGTATGGAGATCGTGGAGCGGCTGCCCATCGAGAGCGAACCCAACGATTCCAACCTACGTTATCTTCAGACCAAGCGCGACAAGATGGGACACATCTTGAGCCTGCCGATGTAAGGAGGCTTAAGTGGCCATTAAAGAACTCAATTTCCAAAACGCCCCGTCGAGTCCCTTTGCTATCGCCATCGTGGTGTCGCGGTTCAATGAAGAGGTTACAACGGCATTGCTGAAGGGGGCGCTCGATCGTCTGAAGGCATTGAACTTTCCGGATGACAAAATTCTAGTCGTCCACGTTCCGGGCGCGGTCGAAATTCCTCTCGCGGCCAAGAAGATCCTCGAGGCCGGACGAGTCCGTGCGATCGTGACGTTGGGCGCGGTCATCCGCGGCGAAACCACCCACTACGACTACGTCTGCCAGCAGGTGAGCGACGGGTGCCAACGCTTGGCCCTCGACACCGGCGTGCCCATCATCTTTGGTATTCTAACGACGGAAACCGACGAACAAGCCATGGCCCGCGCCGGCGGCCTGATGGGGAACAAAGGCAGTGACGCGGTGGATGCCGCTTGCGAAATGGTTGCGTTAACCCGGACCTTATCGTTCTAGTGCGGCGTTAGAAACTCGATTGGTAGACAGGTCGACCGGCGGGAAGGGAGGGAATTCCCAGGCGCTCGTCGTGCCTCGGGCGAGTTGGTCGGTGAGGATACCGTTTTGGTCGGGCCCTGCGGAGGCCTTCGCGGACAGATTCCCTTTCCCTCCCCGTCGCTCTACCTCCGACTGACGGACAATTTTTGTCACCCATCCGTACGTATTCAGCACGAACTCTCATTCCCCGTATTCCGTCTGTTCCCGCACAATCGAATTTCATATTGTCGGGTACATCCCTTGCACACCTAATGTTCAGCTAGGTTTGTTTTGTGGAGTGGTGCGTTTTAAGGAGTGCAGTGGATTACCAAAACGAAAATTCGCATATTGCGTTGAAGGGCCGACTGCTCTTTATTTTCGCTTTGGCCGCGGCTCTAATCACGTTCACGCTGCGTGCGGATGAGGTGAGTGAAGTTCAGCTCCAGGTTCGCCGGGCTGAGACCGAGCGGAAGAGGCTGGATCCGCTCTTCGATAAGCTTAAAGGGTTGGAAACGACGTTGACTGACGCGAACACCGTTACCGAAGCCGCGGCCCCGAAAACGATTGTCGCGGCCGCCGCCGAAGCCGGGAAGCCGGAAACGCCGAAACCCGTTGTTCCCCAAATTCCCGAGTCGCGTCCCTCCGCGGGTGCCTGGGCCTCCGTAGTGCCCACTAAAGAGAACAACCCGCGTGTCGGGGAAGTGGGCGAAGCGAGAAATACTCCGCCGCCGAGTCCTTCCGGCCAAGGTTTGATGAACCAGCCAAGCACCAGCACGTTGTCATTATCTGATTTGGGTAACTCTAAGAAGGTCTTGGGCACGCTCGAAGGCATGACCAGTAAGCGCAATGCGATCGATAAGAGTATGGGCAGCATGGATGGAGTGCTTGCCCAGGCCCGCACCCTCGGCGCGCCAAATGCCGGCAGCAAAGACAAGCCAGCGGATAAGAAGGAACCTTCGGGTAGTAAGCTCGATCCTGATAATAACTCGAGCAAGTCTAAGTTCGGCGACACGACCGATCTGACGCTGGGAAATATTTCAAAGAACAATGACGCCGAAAAGAAAGATTCCATCAAAGAAATGATGGATAAGGCCCTGGCGAACAAAGACAAGAATAAAGAAAAAGAAGAAGAGAAGAAAAAAGAAGAACGCCAGAAACTTGAAAAACAATTAGGCGAGCTCGTCGAGCGCGACCCGTTCAAGTTTGAGGACTACGAAGCGCTTCGCGACATGTTTAACGAGAAGGGCGAAATGGCGCAGGAAATTTTGGCCCAGAACCCCAAGCTGAAAGAGCTGAAGGATAAGATTGAAAGCGACTTCGCTCCGCGCGATGCCGCGCCGCCCGGTAAGAAAGAGCCGTTGTTGAATTTCTTGGCCGACAAAGATCGGGGCGAGAAGTTCGCAAGCCCGATCAACGTGGACCCCACTTCACCTCGAGTCCCGGGGCACCAAGTACACTAGGATGGGTGAGTGGCCGGCCGCCCGCCATTTCTGAATCCAAAAGCATCCTAAAGGGTAACCCTACTGACCAACGTCCGGCGGCGCCCTGCCACGTTAAAGTTGGCCCCAGCGCGATGGTCAGCATTTCGTGGCGGCCGATGCCCAGTGCCGGCGCGTCCGTTGCGTGGTAGCTGCACGCCACGTTCAAGCCCACTTCGTGCGCCGCGATAAAATTAGAAGAAAGCTTTTTGCCCAGTTCGGCAATCAGGTGGATCCATTCGCCCCGCGCCGGACCGACGGTGCCCAGTGCCCCGACCCACAGATTGAGCAAGAAACGAAAACGCCACTCTGCATCCGTGGTCAGCGTGGCGGCCTCTACCCCAATCGTGATGTAGGCTAGCCGCGCGTCGGGGAAGTGGAGCCAGCCCAGGCGCAAGGCCCCCATCTCCCGACCAAAAAAACTTCGCCCCAATTCGCCGCCGTAAAAGAACCGTTCGTTGGCGAGCGACAGCCGCTCTACACGCCCCTCAGGGCGCCACTCGAAAAAGTGGCGGCCGCCGGCGTACACGCGCAGGTCCGCGGGTCCCGGATCGTAGGTGATCGAACCGAGTGCCACCAGCGAATCATAAAATTGACTTGCGGATCCAAACGCGTGGAGCGGCACCTTGGAAAAGCGGGCGAGGGGATGGGCAACCAGCTCGTCAACCCAAGCGCGCCGATCAACTGGCAGCGCCGAGGGGCAAAAGCTCATCCACAACAGAAGCGCCAGCTTCCAAACCAGTCCATTTTTTAATCTTTTCGTGCAGGGTCGATTTCGCAATTCCCAACTCCTCGGCCGTTAGCTTCTTATTGCCACGGCATCGTTTGAGTTTGGCGAAAATAACCCTTCTTTCGATTTCCTCCAAGGGCTGGTTCAGGAGATCGCCGTCCCCATCCCCCTCCCGGAGGCTAACCCCCTTGGCCTGCCGGGCCTCCTGCTCCCTCAGAATCCTGATTAGCCATTTTTCGGTGATGCGGCCGTGCCCCAGGACCTGCGCGCGGGCCAAAAGGCTTTTGAGTTCCCGTACGTTGCCGGGGAAGGCGTAGTCCTTCAAACATTCGAGCTCGGGGCGGTGGTAAGTCACTCTCCAGTCGTTCAAAAAATTTTCGGCCAGGAGCACGATGTCAGCCGGCCGTTCTCGCAAAGGTGGAATGTCCACGCTTAGGGTCGAGAGACGTTGGAGCAGGTCCCAGCGGAAACGCTTTTCTTCGACGGCCCGGTAAAGGTCCACGTTCGTGGCGGCGACGATGCGCACGTCTACCCGTTCCAGGCGCGCGCTGCCGACTGCGCGAATTTCTCCGCAGTCGAGAAAACGCAGCAGCTTTACTTGGAGACTTAAATCCAAGTCGCCGATCTCATCGAGGAATACGGTGCCACCGTCGGCGGACCGCAGGATGCCGCGGTAGCTGGTCTCCGCTCCGGAAAAGGCGCCGCGCTCATGGCCGAAGAGTTCGCTTTCGAAGAGGCTTGCGGGCAGGGCGCCGCAGTTGATCGGAACAAAAGGGGCGCGCCGCCGCTCGCTTTGGTCGTGCACTCGCCGGGCGAGCAGCTCCTTGCCGACCCCGCTCTCGCCGAGTAGCAGAACCGGAAAGGGGGTATAGGCGAACCGGTCCACCCTCCGCACCGTCTCGGCAAAGGGGCCGCCCTCTAGAAACAACAGTCGGTCACCCGAGATAGATCCGGGTTCAGTATTCATCATCGTCTTCCTCCACCGAGCAACCATTGCAAGGCGTGCCAGAGCTGAAGTCCGTATTTTCAGCCTGGAAGTGTGATTTGGGATTCTCAAGTTTGAGAAAACGTCTCACTTCCGATACTTTGGAGCAATGATCCGGACCAGGGCGGGCAAGATCCTAATCGTGGCCTTTTGTGTGGCCATCAGCGTGACGTTATTGGACCTCGTCCATTTTGCGTGGGATTGCCGCGCCTTTATGGAAGGGGAAGATGGCGATGTGGCACGTTTAGATGCTCTTCCCGTTTCGCCCGACGAAGCGATCGTGGTGCTTACCGGAGATTCGGGAAGGATTCCGAAAGCTTTTGAAATTTTACGCCGTCGCCGTTCCCCTTGGCTCATCATCTCGGGCGCGAATAAGAAAGTGGCGCTTGCGGAGCTTGTGAATCAGCAAGGGGACTCGAGCACGAATATTCACGAGGTGTGGCAACGGGTAGTGATGGAGTCGCGATCAAACTCTACCGTCGATAATGCCGTCGAGAGTCATCAGCTGCTGACGGAGCGAAAGATGAAGCGCGTGATTCTCGTCACGTCGGACTACCACATGGTGCGGACGCTCAAAATTTTCAATCGCTACGCTCCCGAGTTTCAATATTTCCCGTTTCCGGTTCCATCGGAACTTTCCAAGAAGTTCGATTTTTTTTCTTCACATACGATGACGGGGTTTTGGAAACTTTGGGTCGAATACGTGAAGCTCAACGTCTATCGCGCACAGCATCTAATTTAAGTTTTCCACAAAACCCATGACGCGTCGCCGTGACAAATTCAATTGCCTTGCTGCGAAATCTCCGTTTGAATTTCAGTAACGCAAAGAAGTTCATCGAGTTATTAGTCTGGGACGAAAAGTTTTTGACGAAGTAGCTCGGTTGAACTTTGAAAAGCGTGATGTATAGTACAATACGTTACAGTACATTAACGCCCCGATACCTCTGATGAGTGATAATGCAGGTTTTCCGTTGACGCAGTGGCGAATCAGCAGGGGTGGGGGAACATCGTTTCTGAAAAAATCATCCAAGCAGTCTCTACTAGGAGGGCAAGCATGAAGAACCATATGTTGAAATTGTCCGTGGTTGCTTTTGCGTTTTCGACTATCGCAAGCGCGAACCACGATACTAAAATCCCGGCGATGAGCGGAAATTTCAT
>JAYUBV010000207.1:0-2026 GCA_043740655.1 Pseudomonadota bacterium
GCGGCCGCGTGGGCCCGGGCTCGCGAAATTCTTAGACTTCAGCCGGCGGCGCCGGTTGGGTGAGGATAGGCAAAACGTGCCGCCTTACGATCTGGCGCATATCGAAATGTCCGGCATTTTTCTTTCGCGCCGATTGGGCCAACCGTTTCGCCTCGGGTTTCGTGAGCCGGCACATTTTGCGAATTGCCTTCAGCAAAGAGCCCCGTTTGAAGGAAAGGTAGTCGCTTCCGTCCTTTAAGTGGAATCCCCGTTTGCCGAAATGGGTAGAAAGAATCGGCAAACCGGCCGCAAGATACTCTGACATTTTGAGATTGGTGCCGCTGCCAGAGTCCACCGGGTTGATGGCCCAATCCGCCGCCGCAAAATACGGTTCGACGTGGGGGACGCGTCCGGTGGTGAGCAGCGCCCCGTTGCGGGAGGCCTGCGCGGCAACTGAGCCCACTACTAGAAAACAGATTCCCATCTTCTTAAGCGCACTGGCTTCTCGTTCGCAGAAAATTTTTAGAAACTCGAGCGCGTCCGCGTTTGGGCCGTACTGGCTCGCGGAGAAGAGAATGGCGCGGTCTGAAGGGCCGAGTTCTAACTTTCGGCGCCATTCGCGGCGGCTCTCTCGATCAACCGCGAACCTATCGGCCGTGATGCCGTTAGGAATCACGTGGCAGTGGCCCAAGTCGCCTCCGTAAAATTCCGCCTCGCGAGGCGAGGTGACGAAGAGCAGATCGGCTTTTTTTCCGGCTTGAATTTCTGTTCGGCGCACCAGCGGAGAAAGTAGCCACCGTTCGAAAAAATTCGCGCGCCACCGCTCGTGCTCAAGGTTGTGAGTGTTTAAAATTTTTAGCCCGTCACCAATTCGCAAGTGCTTCGCCAAGAACGGAAAATCCACAATCACCACGTCGCTCTTCTTGGCGAGGCGAACTAGTTCCGCCGGAGGGCGCTGGGGAATGAGGTGCCAGAGGTCGGGCAATTTCAATCGGTAACACAGCCATTGCGCCACGGCGGGCGCGCTCGTGCGATTCACGTACTCGCGGAGTCGCGGGGCCCTTTGGTAACTTTGCGAAGGAAGTCGCGCAAGGTAATCTGCTTTTCTCCCGGTGAGCGAATACACGCTCACATGAAATCCCTCTTCGGCCAAGCTTTGAGCCAGCGCGGCCGTTCGCCACTGCCCTCCGGATTCGGGGGGCCAAAGTTGCACTCCGCTGATGAGGCAAATCTTTTTCACGACGGCCTAGTCCCGTGAGGGGTACGGTGCCAGACCACTTCAGTCGAAAAAACGGCGAGCCGCGCGCGGGCGATCACTCGCCACGCGATGAAGAACGGGCCGGCGAGTAGCCCTCGGTAGGCCTCAGCTGGTGCCTTTGCAATCACTAGGCCGAGAAACGGAAACCCAATAACGAAGGCCAAGGTTGCGGCGTTGGCCACGACCAGCGCCAAAGGAATGGTCGCCCCCACGAGAAAGGCCGCGATCGAAAAAAGAAAAGCGGTGCCGGTCATTACGACGAGAAAGGAAAAGCTGGGGGCCCACGATTCTATCCAGGCTTCCACAAGGCGCAGATCTCGCCGGCGCCAAGCTTGTCGGAGAAATTCTGTGCGATGCGTGCGATCGCTGGCGACGGTTCCTTTCATCCAGCGGAGCCGTTGCCGTTTGGCGTCCTCCCACGTTTGGGCCGCCTCGTTGTACGCCAGCGCGTGCTTTTCGTAGGCGATTGGAATTCCGGCAAGTAGAAGTTTTTGCCGCAAAAGGTGATCTTCAGTGAGTCCGCTGCCGAAGCCGTGTTGCTCGACGATAGAACGTAGAAACGCAATGGCGTCGCCCATATGGCGAGCCGATCCGTCCCAGCCCGTGCGTCCCTGGTTGTGAACCACGTTCTCGATGCGGTACATGGCCGAGGCGAGAGACGCGTACCAGCCCGATCCGGAATTGCTGATGATCTGTTGCCCCTGGACCACGCTTGCCCCGGCCGACAAGGTGCGGTTTACTGCGGTAAGAAAACCGCGATCGATTCTTGCGTCGGCATCGAGCAGCAAA
>JAYUBV010000208.1:0-6824 GCA_043740655.1 Pseudomonadota bacterium
TCGGTAAAACTCTTGGCCAAACCGCCGACTACGCTGTCGGCTTCGAGCACGACGTAGTCGCGCTCCCCGTTTTCTTTAAGGCGAAGGGCCGCGCCCAAACCGGTAGGGCCAGCGCCAATGACTACGTAGTTTTTGTGCGTAGATTTCACGGGGGATCCTTAACTTAGCTTTATTTGGCCTGAGCTTCGGAGTTGGGGATGTCCGAATCCTGGCGCGAACTGGGAATCGGCAGGGTCTTCAGTCGCTGTTCCCACTGCGGCTTTAAGGCGCGGAACTTTCGAATTTCACCGAAGCAGCGTTTGCACACTTCAATGAGCCGGCGATTTAGGGTGACCACGCCGGTCTTTCGTTCGCGGTGCTCGACCGGAATCTCGAGGAGCACGGCGCGCGATTTAGCGGCGAGTACGGCGAGAAAAATATTGGGAATGAATACCCCGCGTGGCACGAGCGCCAGCAGCGCGCCGAGGAACTTCGCCTCGATAAGCCGGAACGGTACGTTGGCGTCACGAATCTCGGCACCGAACAGCACTAGCAGCAGCACCGCGTTCAGACGGGAGATCACGATACGCACCAGCGGATCGTGGCGCACCTCGCGGTAGCCTAGGATGAAGGGCGACTCATGGCGGGCTTCCCACAGTTTTTCAAAATCGTTGGGATTAAACTGGTCATCGCTATCGGTTTGAAAGACATACTGGGGATTTAGCTTCAGGGCGTGCTCATATCCATTTCGCACCGCATTACCGTGCCCGGCATTGTCCTGATGCACAACGCGCAGCGCTGAGGTTTCCCGGACTAGCTGATTCAGCACGTCCCCCGTGCTATCCCGCGAACCGTCGTTGACCACGAGCAGCAGACCGAAATGGCGGTTGGCCACCTCGGCCCAGGCGTTGACCACTTTAGCGATGCAGGCGGCCTCGTTGTAGGCCGGCATCACGATGACGAACTGCGGCGAGTCGTTTTGAGTGCGCATGATTTTTAAGGAGAATTAACTAACTGATTTATCGAAAATAACCGTTAAAACCTATAGGTGAAGCACCTCTACCAAAACCCGCGCATGATCACCGCCCTCAAGTTGATGGGCGCCGTTCTACTTTTCGTGGGTTTGGTTCTGCGAGTGGCGAATTTAGGCGATCGGCCGATGCACCATGATGAGTCGATTCACGCGACCTTCAGCTTCCAGTGGATGGAAGCGCCGGCCCGCGCGTTTTACAAGTACGACCCGACCTATCATGGCCCTTTTCTATATTGTATCACCCAGCTCATTTTTTCTCTCGTGGGGACGGGGCCTGCGGAGGCCCGCCTTTTCCCCCTAATTTTCGGTCTAGGTAACCTCGCCCTATGCTTTATCTTCGTCCGCTGGATCGGCTGGGCGGGCGCTTTGGCGTCCCTCGCCCTGTTGCTGGTTAGTCCGCTACTGACTTACTACTCGCGCTTTCTGGCCCACGACATGCCGGCAGTTTTCTTTGGCCTCATCGCCGCGTGGGCAACGTTCCGATTCTGGGAGTCGCTGGAGAAACAGGACGGTGCCGGTATCCGCCAAGCGTACTTAGTTTCGGCCGCCGCAATGGGGCTGCTATTCTCCGTCAAAACCGTCGCGCTACTCTACGGTTTCATCTTTCTCACCTTTTTAGGCTTTGCGTTTGCGGCGAGCCGTCCGCCGGTTCCCGCCGAATGGAAAACGCCTAAGCGCTGGGGATTGCCGTTACTAATCGGCATGGGAATTTTCTTTTGTTGCTACGGCATATTCCAGACGTCGTTCTTCAATAATTTCCCGGCGGTGTGGGACGGGCTATTGGGACGCAACATCACGTACTGGTGGGGCCAGCACAACGTGGAACGGCTTAAGGGGCCGGTCACCTTCCACCTCCGCAGTCT
Source organism: Pseudomonadota bacterium (assembly GCA_043740655.1). Taxonomy (GTDB): domain Bacteria; phylum Bdellovibrionota; class FAC87; order UBA2466; family UBA2466; genus JBGSST01. Next base: position 1,876 of record JAYUBV010000208.1, read on the forward strand.
GCTGCTACACGAGCTTCCCCTGTGCCTGGTAATTGGTGTGGCCTTAGTTCGCCGGCTCATGCGTCAACGGATCGGAAAGATTGGATTATGGACTCTGCTCGCCACGTTTGTAATTACCGTGCCAATGCCGTGGACGCTCGAGCGGGGAATGCCCGGGCCTCTGCTGGCACTGTTAGCAATATTCAAATTGAAATCGTCGCCCGATCTATTCCTGTACCTGATGTGCTTCTGGTTCGGTATCGTCGGTAGCTACACCTACTGGAAAGAGAATCGCCGTTTCACGGCGTTCCTTAGCTACTGGACTTTCGCATCGCTCGCTATTTACAGCTACGCGGGAGAAAAGGCGCCTTGGTTAACCGTGCACACCAGTTTCCCGGCCACGTTACTGACCGGAGCGATCCTGGCCCCTCGCCTGGAGGCCCTCTACCGCCAGCTCACCGCCCAGGATTTCAAACTTTCGGCAATGCCGCACCGGGCTTTCACCGCCTTGCTGGTCCTGAGCCTCGTCTACCAGGTGCGGCTTACTTACTTAGTGAATTTCGTAAAGGCCGGCGAGCCATCCGATCTGCTGAGCCAGGTCCACAACCACCGCGACGTGAAGTCAGTGCTTGAGTGGATGAAGCGGGACGCTTTCGAACACGGAGACAAAGGCGAAATGCCGATCGCTTTGTTGGGCGGAGTCACGTGGGCGTTCTATTTCCATTTATTGGAGGGCGGATACAAACGTTACGTGCTCGCCGCCCCTTCCCTCACCGGTAAGGAACGATTTATTTTAACCGACGACAAACTAGAAAAGCCTGTCGTCGATAAGCTAATGGCGGCCGGCTACGCCGAGCGCAAGTATACCCACGCCGGTTGGTGGGTCCCCGAGCACAATACCCTCACGTGGGCGGATTGGCTGGACTACGCGATTTACCGACGGCCAAAGGGTAGTCCGGGAACGACCCCGCTCGTGGTTTACTACCACCCTTCCCCGTCCGTGGGCGCGCCGGCGACGCCCGTCGCCCGCGATATGGCGGGCCACGGAATTCCCCGATGATCGTTCCCTTCTTTCAGTACCTTTTGGGTCTCGTCGCCTGGTCGGCGATCTCGCTCGGCATCGGATACGCTTGGTTTCCCCTCTTTACAAAGTTTATCAACCCCCGACTAGCGTGGCCTTTGTGCCGCTTGCTCGCGGTGCCGTTCACTACGCTCATAGTCCTTTGGCCGTCGGTGATCGCCCGCATTCCGATCGGGCCAACGCCTTCTTTCGTGGGACTAGCGCTCATCGCTTTCGCCTCCCGCTGGTTCAGCGGCATGAACACCGCGGAAATTCACGTACGGCTCCGCGACGTCCGGCCCGTGCGTTTTGAAATAGGCGTTATCGCGGCGGCCGCGTCATTCCTGACGGTGATCCTCTTCATCACGAGCATGACCCAGATCGGCGAACGCCTGCACGACGGCGCCGTTTGGGCGACGCTGCCCATGCAAGGGACTTATCCGTTTTTCCACCCGTGGCTCGCGGGCGTCACCATCCCCTACTATTTTCTAGGTTACCTCACGGTCTTTCAGGTCTTTCAGTTCATTCCGCTGCCGCCGTTAATGAGCTACAACCTGGCGCTCGCCGTCGTCCCCGTCGCGTACCTGCTCGCTCTGTGGTGCTTTTTTTTCAGCCTTGGGGAGAAGCCACGGATGGCCGCCGTGGGGACCGCCGTCGTAGCCCTGAGTTCGAATTTAAAGTCGGCGCGTCAGGTGGTCGATGCCGTCTTATCCTCCCTACCCTTTTCGTACTGGGACTCATCGAGGGTGGTCGCCGGTACCATCAATGAGTTTCCGTTATGGACCACCACCTTTGGTGATCTCCATCCGCACCTCATGAGCCTGTGGCTCGTGCCAACGGCGTTGACGTTAGGACTGTCGGCGCTGCGCGAACGGCTGGTAACCCCGGCGATTTCGGTGCGCGCCGCACTCGCGGTGCTCGGCGCGGGAATGCTCGCCCTCACGGTCGGCATGCATACGTGGGACGCGCCGCTAATCATCTTCTTTTTCGGCGCCAGTTTTTTGCTCACCAAACCAAGCTTCTCGCTGAAACGAGAAGGCAAATGGATCGGCCTCGGCGCCGCGATGGCGGTGTTCCTCGCCGCCCCTTACTTAAAGCACATGGCAGGCGCCCCCAAAACTTTTGGCTGGGTCGAACAGCGCAGTCAAATCTTCGAATTTTTAGGCGTGTGGGGTCTGTGGTATTTGCCGCTCATTTGCCTGGCCGGCTGGCGCCTCTACCGGCGGAAGGAAAATGACCTACTGGCGGTGCTAGCGCTGGCACTGCCATTATCCCTCGTCTTTCAGTCGACCATTCTGCTCGTGCTATCGATGATGGCCCTACTCATCACGGCGTTTCGCCGTCCCCACGCCCTAAGCGAGTCAGACCGAATCTTGCAGGGGCTGGCGCTCATTGCCCTTACTCTCTGCTTAGGTTGCGAGTTGATCTACTTGAAGGATGCATTCTCCGGCGAAAATCATCGCCTGAACACGGTCTTCAAAATCTACATGCCCGCGTGGACGCTGCTAGGCTGCTCGGTGGTGCTCGCGTTGCGAACACTGCGGGAAGAGGTCCCGTCAAAGTGGTTCCGGCCGGGTGCGGCCGTCTGGTTGGCCGCGGCCGCGGCCTACCTAATCGGCGGCGTTCCCAGCCGAATCGGTTTACCGCGCCTGCCCTCGAGCCTCGATGGCTACGGTGACCTCCAAAAAATTTCCGCCGAGGAAGAACAGGTCATTCGCTGGATGAATCAGGAAAGCGGAACCCCCGGTTTTTTCGGAACCGTACTCACGGGAATCGACGGCGCCTACCGTTGGCCCGGTTTCGTTGCCTCGTTTACGGGCCTTCCCCTCTATGCCGCGTGGGAAGGGTACAGCTTCTGGCTTCACTTTCCGGCCCTGAACCTAGAACACGGCCGACGGACGGCCATCGTGAGAAAAATTTTTGATGGAAGCTACTTTCTCCCCGGCGATAGCTGCGAGCGCCTCCGGGAAAGGCTGCGGGAAGAAAAAATCGACTACGTTTTCATCGGCACGTACGAAAGAAAAAAGGGAAACCCGGCGGCCCTCCAACGGTTGGAAGGATGCCTCCCTCCGCTCGTCGCGGTCGGACCCGTAAAACTGCTCGGCACTAGACCCCAAACCCTATGAAGGCGCGGATAAAATCGTTGGTCGCCGACATTTGTAGGAATCGACCACTGTGCGTGGGCCTTATTCTAGCCGCTCTGCTGTTCGGACTCGCCCTCACCCGCGTACTCAACTCGTGGAGCGCCAATGCCGAAAGCTTCCAGTTCGATCACCATGCACTTACCCGCTGCGGAATGGCGATCCGGTACGGCACGAATATCTACAAGGCCGACGTAGACTACCGGTGGTTTGGTTACCACTCGTCCGACTGGACCAGCCTACCCTGGCTATGCGTATTGGGCGGAGTGCCCCTTAGCTACCTGCCCCCAAATTTCGGCTACTACCTAATGTGCCTTATTTATTTCTTAACTCACATCGCCATCCTAATTTACTTCGGCCTTCGCCTATTAAGGCAGGGAGGGCACTGGCGCCCGCTCGACTACGTGGCCTTCGCCGGGTTTGGATTTTTTTTCCCCTGGTACATTATTTATCAAACGGGGCAGTTCCACGCGTTGGCCGTCGCTGGACTGGCGCTAGTCTTGGTCAACGAGCGCGCCATCTTTTGGGGATTTCTGCTAAGTGCATTGGGCAAACCAATCCTAGCCGCCGGAGTCGTCTCGCTCATCGCCGCTAAACGTTGGAAAATCGTTTTGCGGCTGAGCGTGATCTGTCTAGCTCTCTACCTGCCGTGGCTGCTCCTCGACTACTCTCCCAAAGAGGGCCTTCACTTTGGCCAGAACCGCAACTGGACGCTGTTCTACGGAAACGCGTCGACGGTATCCACTTACTCCGTTTTCCGCTGGAATCAGGAAATGAGCTGGGCCAAAGTTTTTGACGAGCTCTTCCCGGTGGCCATTAATATATTTCTAAGAAAAATGATGGGCGGGGCGATCCTAATCCTTAGCGGCGTGTTGGCGTGGCGGGGGAAACTGAAAGAGGCGCTTTGCATTTCCACCCTCTTCTACCTTACTTACTATGCGCGCGGACACGAGTACCACCTGACCCTTTACGTTCCGCTCTACCTCTACTTGTACACCCGGCCCGACGGGGCCTACCGCAACCGCGTTACGGTGGCCCTGATTCTACTGGCGGCTTGTCCGACGGTGTTTCCGATCTTCAAGTGGCTCTACGCGATTCCGGATAAGGTACCGAGTTCGGACCAGATGCTCTTGGCCAACCCCTTCCTCTACGGAATCTGGCTCGTGCAGAAGCCGATCTTGTCGATGCTCACGGCGGGACTTATCGGGTGGCGGGAGTTAAAACTCAGCCGGACTTCCTGAACCGGATTTCTTTGCTCCCTTTGCGGCTCCCGGGAACCTTCGTACGGCTGGGCACCTGCTCCACCTTCAAATTGATGGTCTCGGCGATGATGTACATGGGCCGGGCCTTAATCTCTTCGTAAATGCGGCCGATGTATTCGCCGATGATGCCCAGCGCGACCAAGATCGAACCGCCGATTAAACACAAGAGCACCACCAGCGAGGTCCAGCCGCGTACCATGTCGGCGTGAAAGAAAACTTTGCGAATCGCCTGCACGAGCGCATAACCCATTCCGCAAACGAACAGCACGCCCCCGAAAAATATCCCCATCCGTAAGGGTAGCGTTGAGAAGGAAAGAATTCCATCCAGGGCAAAGCGCAACATACGTCGGAACGGAAACTTAGTTTCCCCGCTGAACCGCACTTGCCGCTCGAATGGCACCGCCGTCTGGTGGAACCCGATCCAGCTGGTCATGCCGCGCAGGTAGCGATGCCCTTCGCGCATCTGGCGCAGAGTAGCGACCACGTGGCGCGACATGAGACGAAAAT
>JAYUBV010000209.1:0-2018 GCA_043740655.1 Pseudomonadota bacterium
CCGGAAATTGAAATGTATAATCCGGGCGAGAAAAACACCAAGATCATCGAGGTCTACTCGCGTCCCGGCGTTTTTGGCGGAGTACGCCCGGAGATCGGCCGCGTGAAGTTCAGCACGACCAAACCGGCGGAGCTTCCTCCCCCCTTCCCAGGCGAAGCGGCGGCGGCGGAAGGGATTCCGCAGCTGGATGAGTTTGCCCGCAATCTCGATTTTGAACACGCCCGCGACATTCGTCGCAACAATGAATCCGTCCTGCAGCTTCAGCTTAAGGCGCTGTACGGTAACCCGCTGTACGGGATCAACTTGAACCACGGTACCGGCGGATTCAGCGAAGCAAGGGAGACCATGAACTCGGCCCAAAGAATGAACGACTGGGTGGCCCGCGAAGGGGACAAAATGCAGGCCAAGGTCAGGGAACTGCACGACGGAAAATCGAAAGAGGCGAAAGAGAAAGAAAAGGACTACTACCGCACCGAACGTTACCACGGCATTGCGCCGCAATCGCAGGCCATGTGGGAACAGTTGCCGCCGTTTGTACGCTACCAATTAAAAGCGTACTTAGAAAATCGTGGAAACCTGGGCTACAAGGGGCACGAAAAGCAGTTCCGCGACATCAAAGACATTCTGGTGGAGCCGTGGCCGGGTCGCACAATCGAGTTTTTCCGTACTGCAAAGGATCTGAATGGCGATCCGAGCAAAGCGACCGACTTTTGCTCCCGTTACCAGGGTAATTTGAATTATTGGGCGGCAAAAAATCTGACCGGTGACTCCGAAAAAACGTTCCAAGGGGCGGCGAAGAAGTTTGCCTCCAGCCAAGCGATGCGCAACCTTTGCACTAAGAGTACCGCTCTGGGTTTTGAACATACCCGCACGGAAGCGGTGAATATTCTTTTGATGGCGTACGAGAACCATCCGCTGGTGAAATCGGCGGGCAAGATCTCGGTGGAAGATTGGCTGACTAGCCCTCCGAGCAGCGCCGTAAAGGTGCTCCGCGCCGCCCTAACCAAAGAGGTTGAACTAGAGCGTCAGCGCTTGGCCGGCAAGAAGCTCGAAGAGCTAACCGGCGACGATCTGGCCAAGCAGATACTTATTTACGCCATCCACTCCACGGAAGAGCTCAATAATAAGGCGAAGGGGGACGCCGCCGCAGCGCTCGAAAACGCCAAGGGCGGCCTGGATCGGCTCTCGCCCATTTTCTCGGCTTTTTACGCTACGCTTGAGCGGAAAAAAGCCGATTACAACGAGGGTTTCACCTTTAAACGGGGTGATGGAATTCTGTACCAACGGCTATTGCCGCAGCTAGATCACGCGCACCTCACCAACGTGACCATGCAGCTTAAAGCGGATGAGCCCGCCTCGGTGGCCGAGCCGATGCTCGGGTCGAATCTCTCCTTCGCCCAGCGTCTTCCCATCGTAATGATGGACAAACCTCAGGCCGAAGATTTTATCCGCCTGATGGGTCACGTGCAGGGCACTAAGTCTACCGACGCCAACCCCAATTACCGTTCCTTTCTGCGCACCGTGCAGCTGGGAGGGGCCGGAAACGTAGCGAAGCTTGAACAGGAATTTGATCCCGGTTCGTCGCTTGCGATCGCAAAGTCAACCCTCTCCGCCGCCGATCGTGCCGGCAAGGTCTCCGACATCCTCGAGCATTTGGCATCGAGGAAAAAACTGACGGTGGAACAGCTTGAGTTCGCCACCGATGAAGCTCAGCGGGTTTGGGTGGAAGCGGGCGGATCGGCTTACCCGCCGGAGCTGCGCTTTGGCTTTCAGATACCACCGAACGATTTGAGCAGAATCCGCAATCGCGTGTTGGCCGATTGGCAGCGACGGGCCGTCGAATCGACGTTGAAGCGTAAGCTTTCCGACGGAATGGAAGACTGGCACAAGCTGACCCCCGAGGAGGCGAATGAGCGCCGGGCCACCCTGATGGATTTTCTAAGTCGCGCCGGGCGCAATTCCGATACCCTATTCGACCTGAATCGCCCCGTACCGGCGTGGTTGCTCGGGCCGAAGGG
>JAYUBV010000210.1:0-6799 GCA_043740655.1 Pseudomonadota bacterium
GTGCCGTCGATTGCATACGATTGCGGAGGCGCCACCGACGCCATCGCCAACGGCAAAACGGGTTGGCTGCTCCACCCCGATCATGTGCAGGGGCTGGCGGATCTTCTGATTGAGCTCGACGTGAAACGCGAGATCATCTCCGAGTACGGCGGAAATGCCCGCCGGCACGTCTTCGAAAAATTTTCGCGAGAGGCTATGAAAAAAGCGCTCGGGAAAGCGTTGACGATTTAACCCCTAGGCCGTGGGAAACGTTGCCCAGCTGCCGATACCCCGAACGGTTCCGCGCTGAAGCGGAACTTCCGAGACCCGCACTGAGACCACGTGCCGTAACCGCGCCGGCAGTAATCCCGAATTGAGCTGACGAATCTTTACCTGCGGCTCGCCGTCCTTAAAGAACTCGCGCCAATGCTCCTTGGTGGCCGGATGGCCTTCGAGATGGAGTACGTCGCGCAGCGAGATTTTGGAGCAGCGGTAGATCCAGTGATTCCACCAGCGGTTAAGCTGCAACGCTTTCTTATCCGTCACTTCTTGTGGCTTAAGTAGCGTGAGCCCGCCCTTGTCTTCCTCTTGCCAGGGCTTTGTGTCGATGAGCAGTTTGCCCAACGCATTCGCGAAGGCCGCCTTGCCCGTAGAGCCCGAACCGAAAGCGAACAAAGGTTTTTCATCCACGCGCGTGCGCGACAGCGCCGCTACGCCAACTACCCAGCTCGGCATCGAGTTCGGATAGAACAGCAGATGCAAATCGTAACGGTGCAAAAGAAAGAACGGAACGTGATCGCGCAACCAACTATTGGCGCCCACGACGAGCAATGGTGTCTTCATCGTCGCGGCGTACCGTTGCAGAACGCGTTTCTTGGCTAACTCGTGCAACGCATTGACCACCGCCGAGTCGTGATCCGCACCAGACCCGATGCCCTCTAGTTCGTTCTCGGCGTTGTTCTCGCCGAAACCCTGCTGGAATTCACCGGACTGCAAAATCTCGCACTCATTCACCATGTCGGAATTACCCGTGGAGGTTGCCGAACGCCGCAGCCACTCTTCGAAAGCCCTGTACCGAGCATCTTCGCGTTCGGGGGCAACGCCGTAAGCTTCGATGGTTCCCTTATGGCCGGCTTCGGCGCCCCAAGGGTTTCCTACCGCGCGGGCTAGCCATAGATTTCCTTGCGGCAACGAATAGCGCGAGCAGACCAATTCGGTGATCGGAGAAAACGCGAAGTGAGTGTTTTTGCCCATCGCCATCGGCGCCACGTACTTGTCCTTGGCGCAGGTACATTTGGGATGCGGGCAGACGACGCCATCTAGCGGGGTGGCGGTGCCGTCATTTTGGATTTCGTAATAGCTGTGCGGAGAGTTACCAAGCAGTAATTCCCCCAAAAGTTCACGACGAATTTTCAGATCGGCCACATCGGCCTTCTCGTGAAAAACACTTCGATCCGAGAGCCAGCCCGAAACGCAATTAGCGCACGGGGACCCTTCGTGAGGCTCGAAAGCGAGCCCCAAAAGAAAACCTCCGCGGATGCGGTACAAGAAGGGATACAGCGCGTAAGGTTTACGAATCACTGAAAAATTCCTTTGGTTTTTTTTCCGAATTGGAGAAGTGGGCGCATTATAGGTAAGCTAACTATCCGGAACAAGATGCAATAATTGTCACCACTTACGACGCCCCCGATCTCGGACTAGAATTCTTAAGCAAGAGGACCCCCATGACAAAAAACGGTACCTATTTCCTCTCCTTTCTGTGCGTGGGAACGTTGATTGCGCCCATTTCCGGCCTCGCGGTCACGCTGCTCGAGGCGTATCAGAACGCGCTAATAAAAAATGAAATGATGGCGATTCGGCGGACCGAAGTGGTGCAAAGTGAGGAACGTCTCACGCAGGGGTGGGCCGCGGTGATGCCGCAGGTGAATTTCATGGCCAACTATTTGCGCCAGGATAAGGGCTCGTCGCAAACCTCGGCCTTCACCAGGGAAGATCAGGGTACCGCCCGGTTTAACCTCACCCAGCCCCTTTTTCACGGTTTAGGCGACTGGTGGGAGCTTAAATCCAGGAAGGCCCAAATTCGCGCGCAGGAGCAGACCGAACGGCAAGCACGGCTCGACCTCATGGCGGGGGTGGCGGACGCCTACTTCAACGTCCTGCAGGCCGAAGCCGACAGCAAAGTTTTGGACGAGCAGCTGCAGCTCATGGAAAAACGCATCGACGAGTTGAAGGGCCGCGTGAAGATCGGCCGGTCCCGACGTGGTGAGCTGCTGTCGGCCGAAGCCCAAAGAGCATCGGTGGTAGCCCAACGCGAGGCCACCGCCCTGGCGATTACCTCGGCCCGGCGGGCTTTCGCCAACATGACTCGTCTGGCCCCAGATGCCGCCTTAACTGATCTTGGCGAGGGGCTACGCGCGGATGCAAACGACGTAAACGAAACTAACGTAAATGACGTAATCGAAAAACGCCCCGACGTGGCCGCCGCTCGCGAGCGCGTGACCTCATCCGAGGAATCTATTTCCGTCATGTCTTCCCAACATTTTCCCCAGCTCGATTTGGGGGCTAACTACTACCTAAAGCGTACGGGCATTCTAGAAAACACCAAGTGGGATCTCGGTTTGACCCTAACCGTTCCGCTCTACCGCGGCGGCGGAATTCTTGCGCAAACCCGCGAGGCGTCGGAGAAGAACAAAGCCACCACGCTGGCGTTGTCGCAATTGCGCGAAGAGGTACGGAGGCAAATAACTACCTGGCACGCCACCTACACGCAGAATGTGGCGCAGTTAAATGCATTCGACGAAGCGGTAAAGTTATCGGAAGCAAACTACACCGAGCAGGTAAAAGATTTCCGCAATGGCCTGGTGAACAACCTCGAGGTCCTCACCGCGATGAACGCGCTGCAGGACACCCGGCGCAACCGCAACAAGCTTCGGTATCAGACGGAAATTGCCCGCTACCGCTACCTCGCGGCCATTGGGCGGGAAGAGATTTAAGCGCGAAAGGGCAGAAATTAGTGATTTTATCGGTTACCCTAGAAGCAGAGTTTCTATGCGCCTCACCCACTTTTCTAACTCTTTTCTCATTGTGCAAACCGAGGACCTCGAGATCCTATGCGATCCCTGGGTGGGAACCGGCAACCACGGGGGCTGGCACTCCTTTCCGGAATTTAGACGGGACGATTTGATACGGGCGTGTGCTTCCGTGACGCACGTCTGTATTTCCCACCTGCACAGCGATCACTTTGACCCCGCCTTTTTAAAACTTGCGGGGCTGACCGTGAAACCATTTTTCATAAAACGGTTTGCAGACGGCATCCTTAAAAAGCGGCTGAGCAGCCTCGGCGTGGAACAGATCATAGAGATTGAGGCTTTTACCAAGCATAAGCTATCAACTCACACTTACGTGACGATTGTGCCGCAAATGACTTCTAACTCCGCCGAAGCGGACGACCAAGTTGGTTACGATCTCGATACCAGCCTGATTGTGCACAGCGCCGGCCACACCTTCTTTAAGAAGGTCGACAACCCCTTTTCCGGAGACAACTACTCTGCGATTAAACACTTCCTCGCCCAGCAATACGGTGAAGTTTCGATTGCCTGCTTTACCTGCGGTGCGGCAGGAGAGTATCCCCAATGCTTTTTGAACGTGGACCGTGCCCTCGAGCAGGAAAAGATCATTTGCTCCTCATTGGACAAATTGGCTAAGGCGATAGAAACCATTGCCCCCCGCCGAACTTTCATCGCCGGTGGCTCCTACTTTATTCCCGGAAAATTTTCTTTGCTGAACCGCTTTATTGCCCAACCAACGTTCGATCGGATGAAACACCACATTGGCGACTGCACCGAGACCTTCGTCCTCGAAGGTAGCCGGCAAATTAATTTGCGGGAAAAGGATCCGGTGGCCGGTATTGTTGAAGTCGTGGCCCCGGTGTCCCTCGAAATTGAGACGTCGGTCAGCCGCCACGCGGGCGATGTGTACGAGCACCAGCAATCAGAAAAAGTAAGCGACTTGGAACTACGGGCCGCCTTCGCTGCCACCAAGGAAAATTACCGCGCGAAACTGGCTCGACTAGGCATAAAGATAAAACGGGACCTTCACTTTAAATTTTATGAAGATTTGCGCGTGGATGAGCAGGGGCAAATTCTTACCCCCTCGATGGCTACACTGCATCTTCAAGCCGACCAACGGCCCGCAGAAAACGGGGAACTGGTTATCCACATTGATGCCTCCGCCGCCTTTAAGTGCCTCACGCGAAAAGCCATTTGGAATCAGACCCTCTCGGGGAGTCTCTGTCTTTTTGAAAGAACTCCCAATACGTACGAACCCGAAGTGCTTTTTTCCCTAAATTTTTTAACCGCGTAAAGAGAAAACGCCTATGAAGAGCCCAACCCCAGCTCTGGTTGATCGGAGCTGTCCTAACTGTCACTCCTCCTCGTACGAAAAGATTTTTGACCAGCCGACTCTCCACATTGTGGGAATAAGTGAGGTGGGGTACCACCATCAAATACAGATTTGCCGGGATTGCGGCATGGTCTTCGCCTCACCGCTGATGCCCGAAAGCGAAATTCAGAAATATTATGAAACCATGTCGAACTATGACCATCCTCTGTCGTCGGGAATCCAAATCACGCTTGAGCAGCGCCAGGTCGATCGTTACGTCGAGCTGTTGGTTGAGCGTTTCCCCCCCGACTTTCGCGGTAAAGCGCTCGACATAGGATGTGCAACGGCAATTGCGCTTTCCCGCCTGAAGGGGAGGGGATGGCAAGTACTGGGTGTCGATCCCAGCCCGCGGTGTCGGGAGATTGCCCAAAAGAACTACGGAATTCGGGTCGTCCCGGGTTTCTTCGATATGGATACCCTTAAGGACGAAGGACCGTTCGATCTCGTTATTATGAGCCACGTGCTCGAGCACTTACTGCATCCGGGCGCGGTGATTGCCGACGTGGCCAAGTTACTGAGCGACGACGGACTGCTTTATATCGAAGTTCCCGACCTGATGAAGCCGTGGGCACCTAAGTGCTACTTCGCGTTCGAGCACATTAACTACTTCACCTCTCGATCGCTTTTAAACTCGCTGCAGCATTGGGGATTCAAAAACGATCACCTTGCCACTTATGAGAATGGTCCGGCCATTCATCCTTTTTACCCGGTTATCGCCTCCACTTGGAAAAAGCGAGGCCCCACCGAGCAAATGCCAAAGCCAGTAAACGATTGCTCCCCGGCCCGCCAAGTGATTGCAGAGTTTAGCGTTAGCGCGCGAAGACTGTTGGCCTCCGTGGAGGAAAAGATCCGAAAGGCGGTCTCTCAGACTCCGCCCGGTAAGCTAGCCCTGTGGGGAGCGGGAATTCACACCAGCCAGATCTTAAGCGAAACTAGCCTTCGGCCTTCCGAGTTAGCCTGTATTTTCGATAATGATCCTAAGAAAGCGGGGAAAATGATCGACGGCGTGGCCGTTGAAGTGCTGGGAGCCGACTACCGGGCCCTAAAGCAACGGGTCGCGGGAATTTTAATTTCCTCTGAAGCTAGCGAAGAGGCGATTTATGAACAAATTAAATTTTTGGAAACCCACGGAATTAGAATCTTCCGCCTTTACAGCGACTCATGAAGTCCTTCCCCTCTCTGTAAACCGTTTCCGCGCAATGCCTACGCCGGCAACTTACCCGTCTTAACGTACCAGTCGCGGGTGAGCTGCAGCGTTTTGGTTAGCTCTTCGCGCGGTTTCCAGCGGAAGCCCTTGGCGAAGCGGTCGGTGGAAACCACCCAGCGTTCGGGCCAGATCTCGCGTACGCGATCTTTGGTGAGGTTCGGGATTTCGTTACGCCACTTGGGCACGCGTTCCACTACCTGAGAGACGCCCCACAAAACGGGATGCGGAATTTTGACGAGGTAACCGCGCCGTTTTTGCGTTTCGCCGCAAAGGGTGATGAGCTTCTCGTCCGATACCGGCTCTTCCGAAGCGACAAAGAACGCCTTACCCGATAGTCCGTCCCAAACCGGGGCCTTTAGCGTGGTGAGGATCGCTTCCACCAGATCCGAAACCGCGAGGTAGCTATAAAACTTGGGCCGTCCGCCCGGCTTCACGCGCAACGGAAACCGCGCCATCTTAAACAGCGGCAACGTCGCCTGGTCGCGCGGTCCAAAGATCATCGGCGGGCGCAGAAACAGGTAAGGACGTTCGGCTAGGCGCGGACCAAACTCGGCCGTGACCCGCTTTTCCATTTCCAATTTCGATTCGCCGTACCAAGTGACGGGCGCTTCCGGCTGCGTTTCACTACGGGTGCCCTCGTCGGCGCACGGGCCGGCCGCCGCCTGCGACGATAAAATGACGGTGCGGGACTGCGGCGACAGCTTAATCGTGCGAAGTAAAGTCAGCGTGCCGTCCACGTTCGTTTTAAAATATTCGTCGCGCGATGACGCGAAGATAGTACCGGCCGAATGCACGACGTGATCGATTGCGGGCAACGAGGAAAAGTCCCAGTTCGGCGCGGAGAGCTCAACCGGCTTTACGCGCGAGGGAATCTCGTCGAAGCCATCGCCCTGCAACTGGGCTCGGAACTTTTCGGCGCTACGAACGGGCACGTAGATCGCTTCATACTGCGCCTCTTCGAACAGCTTCAGCAGCAGGTTTCTTCCGACAAAACCGGTGACCCCGGTTAGCAATAAATTCATGCCAGCCCCGTAGTTCCTTCGAAGAGACGGTACGTCTTGTACTTCTCGGCCCCCATGATGCCGATGCTCTTTATAATCTCGTCATTGTTCTCTTCGACCCACGACAACTCGCCCGCACGGTAGGTTTTGGAGCCGACCAGCAGCGTCTCGG
>JAYUBV010000211.1:0-6781 GCA_043740655.1 Pseudomonadota bacterium
GGTCGCGTTTCTTCAACGGCTTGGGGGCAATGGCCCGGCGCAGATTTTCGAACAAGGAAAATAATGTCGGCGCCTTCTCCCGCGCCCCTTCGATGGCCCGCCCCACGTGCTCGGTCAGCCCGCGCACTTCGCGAAACCCTAACCGTACGTGTTTAGGCTTCTCCACGAAGTTATCCCAGGTGGAAAGGCGTGCCTCCACCGGCAGCACCGTCACTCCGTGTTTTTTGGCGTCGTACACGAGCGTGCTCGTTTGGTAGAAACCCATCGGCTGGGCATTCAAAATGCCGGCGAGGTAAGCATCCGGATAGTGGTACCGGAGGTACGCTGTCGCATAAGCAAGCAGGGCGAAGGAGGCGGCGTGCGATTCGGGAAAGCCGTACTCCGCGAACCCTTCGATCTGCTGAAAGACGCGATCCGCGAACTCCTGCGGAATCCCGCGCGCGCACAACCCCTTCTTGAACTTTTCTCCGAGCGGCGAGAGGCGGTTGCCGCCGTGGTTACGCCACGTGCCCATCGCGCGCCGTAGCTCGTCCGCCTCGCCGCCGGTAAAACCCGCCACCTTCATCGCCATCGCCATGATCTGTTCCTGGAACAGCGGCACGCCGTAGGTCTTCTTCAAAATCGCTTCCAGATCCGGGTGCGGGTAGGTCACTTTCTCTTCCCCGGATCGCCGCTTAAGGTAAGGGTGCACCATTTCCCCCTGAATGGGGCCGGGGCGGACGATGGCCACCTCCACCACCAGATCGTAGAAGACTTCGGGTTTCAGTCGGGGCAACATGTTCATCTGCGCGCGCGATTCGATCTGGAAAACTCCGATGGTGTCGCCGGCGGCAATCGAGGCGAAGACCGCCTTGTCTTCGGCGGGAATGGTGGCCAGCGTGTACTGCTTGCCGTAAATGTTTTTGATCTCGGTGAAGGTCTTACGGATGCAGGTGAGAATGCCGAGTCCCAACACGTCGACCTTCACTAGGTTCACGGTGTCGAGATCGTCGCGGTTCCATTGGATGATGGTGCGGTCCGCCATGGCCGCCTTTTCCACCGGCACCAGGCGGGTCAGCTTGTCGTCGGCGAGCACAAAGCCGCCCACGTGCGTGCCGATGTGGCGGGGAAAACCCGACAGCTCGCCCGCCATCTCCAAATAGAGCGGCAAGATCGTCGGCGGAATCAGTGCACGCAGCTGACTCCATTCCTCGACGGTAAACGGATCGGTCTTAAGATCCCGCCGGTGGGTCAACGTCTGCAGCTTCTCTATCCCGGCGGTGTTCACGCCAAAGATCTTCCCCACCTCGCGCATACAAGACTTACGCCGGAAGCAGATCGTGTTGGCGGTGATGGCGGCACGGTGGCGGCCATACCGTTTGTAGATGTATTGGATCACCTCTTCGCGCCGCTCGTGCTCGAAATCGATATCGATATCGGGCGGCTCCTTCCGCTCTCTAGAAATAAAGCGCTCAAAGAGCAAGTTCATCCGCACGGGATCGATCGCCGTGATACCGAGCAAGTAGCACACGACCGAGTTGGCGGCGGAGCCGCGCCCCTGGAATAAGATTTTTTGGGTCGTCGCAAACTGCACGATGTCCCAGATGGTGAGGAAGTAGTCGCCGTACTCAAGCTCCCCTACCAGCCTTAGCTCGTGCTCCACCTGCTTCTTTACGTCCGCGGGAACGCCATCCGGGTAACGCTTCAATGCCCCTTCCCACGTCAGCCGCGTGAGGTAGCTGTCCTGCGTTTCCCCGGCGGGGATCCACTCGGTGGGGTAGCGGTAGCGAAGTTCGCTTAGACTAAAACGGCAGCGATCGGCGATCTGCAACGTACGCGCGATCCACTCGGGGCGGGCGGTAAATAATTTAGCCGCCGTAGCGGAAGACCGCAGGTGGCGGTGGCCGTGGGGCAGCAGCTTAAACCCCGCGCTGTCCAACGTGCACTGGTGATCGATGCAGGTCAGCACGTCGTGTAGCCGCTTGCGGTCCTCCGCGTGGAAGAGTGGTTCCAGACTCGCCACGATCGGAACGCCGAGCTGCCGTTCGGCCTCATCCACTTTAGCGATGCGCGGCTTATCCGTGCCGTCCAACGCCAGGCTTGCGACGAGGAACAATCGATCGCCGAACGTCGTTTTGAAGATAGGCGGGCAGTCGAATGGATGGGGCAGCAGGAGAAATAGATCGTCCGCAAGCCCCACCACCTGATCCATGGTTACGTGCGGGTTGTCGCGATCGTCGTGGGAGGCCGACAACAGCTCGCACAGATTGCCGTAGCCGTTCTTATTCTGCGCGAGGAAGCAAAGCCGCTGTCCGTTTTTCAAACGCGTCTCTGCGCCTACGATCAAATTAAAATCGGGATGGTCCTTACTCGCTAAGTACGCTTGTGGCATGCCGTACATGCCGTGGAGATCGACCATCCCCAGCGCCCGGTAGCCATGTCCCCGCGCCGACATAATCATCTCCTCGGGCGACGAGGCCCCCTGCAGAAACGAGAAACAACTTTTGGCGAGTAGCTCAATAAACATTCATTAGAACTCCCCGTCGCTGAGGATCCACCTCGCTGGATCTCGTTCCGCGGGATGGCTTTGCTGCGCTCGCCATGACAGTTTTTTCATTAGCAGAACTCCCCGTGGAGGAACCATTTGTCGTTGCTGTGGAACACCCAAAGTTTTTCCTTCTGCGGGCCGTAGGCCACGTAGTACTGGCGCGGGGCCTCGTGGTTCCACCAGTGGGTGGATAGCGTTTCGGTGGCCACTAACTTCCAGCGCGTAGCCTGATAAGCAAACGGTCGCGGTGAAAATAAATAGAGCGGCCTTTCGGGATAAAACTCGCGCGGGGTGGGGGGCAGCACCGGGGCGGACGTAATTTCCCATGCCTTCTCGGGAAAATAACTTTCCTTTAACCGCACGAACCCCGCGCGCTCCGCCCCCAGGCGGTTCTGTAGCCTTTCCAGATATTGCAGCAGATCCTGGTGACGGCTCTCTTCGTCGTCGAACAGGCGCAGTTGCCGCACCCCTTCGGTGACGGTGTCGGAGATCTCCACATCCACCCGTTGTAAGGGGGAGTCCCAGGTCAGCCCTTCGAGCCAGCCCGAAAAAAGTTTGAGCAGCTGCTTGGAGTTTCTCGACGGCTCGTGCAGCTCCAGCTCTTTCCGTTTGGTGCCGTTTTCAAGTCTAAAGGTGAAGGTCAGCTTTTTCGCGAGCACCGATCGGCCAAGCAGCCGGGCCTCCATCCGGGTGAGGGTGGAACCCATCAGGTAGACCAGCGCCTCCTGGTGTGGAGTCTCCTCGGTATCGACCTTTTCGGTAAGCTTGGCCGGCGGATCGAACGGCGGCAGGCAGAGTGGCCGCGTTCCCTTGACCCAATCGTGAAGGTTGAGCGCAAAGGGGCCAAAGCGACGGCGCACCGATTCGGGGGACAGGCCGGAGAAGTCGGCGATGGTGTAGAGGCCGACGCGCTTTAAGAAATCGACGAGCTTGCCGCGATCTTTACGTTCCTCCGCTAAGCGGGCGGGATCGCCACACGCGATCAGAGCGGTTACGTTTTTTTGTAGGAGCGTGCTTTGACTGGTGCCCGCGGGCAAAAACAGAATGCGGTTACCGTGGGGGGGCGGGCACAACGCCGCCCCCCACTCCGGACGATCGACCACGACCCCGCTAAGCGAGATCTCCGGAAACGACTGCCGGATTGCCTCGAACCGCGCCAGCCACCCCTCCCACCCGCCGAAATATTTTTCGGTGGCGGAGACCTCCAGGTACAGGTGGACCTCCACCAGATGTACTTTCGGAGTTAAGGCTAAGCAGGCTTCGGCAAAGTCGGGACGTGGTTCATTTAAATGTAGGTAGAGATATTTCATCCAGCGAAAACCGAAATAACCAATGGGGAAGCGGACGACGAGTCAGGATGAAGGTACGACAGTTGATGCGTTCGGATTGGATCTGCAGCTGACGGAGCTGGCTGGGTAAGCAGCCTTCGGACACTTTGAAAAAGGCCCACCGGAATAGTCCGGTGGAGATCGCCTCCAACCCCGTTCGCCACACCTCCTTGGCATTTTCAGGGTAGGCCACGATCAAGTTCTCTAGCGGAAAGCAGTCCAGCTGGTGGAACGCCTCCGGGTTTATTTGCCCGCAATCGGAGATCCAAAACGCATAGCGCTTTGCCGCTTCCCAGGAGGGGAGGGGAAGAGGAGCAGAGCGCAAGAAGTTAATCATGGGCTCTGCTCCCCGGGGGGAATGGGATTGGGCTAAGCCACCTTTTTCTAACCACGAAACAACTTTGTGGTGGTGACCGGGGAATAAAGGCTTCGACGCTGCCCGGCTGCAAACGGCGGGGGCGGCGTCCTCGGCGCTCGGCATCCTCGACGGCCTAGTAGGCCGCGCCGGGTCTATCTCGGCTGACCGACTCCGGTACCTCGCTTCTGCGTCCTTGCCCGCGCCGTTTTCGCTCGGGTCCTTAGACTGTGAAGATCCATAAACTAACGCTGAAATTGGGGGGCCGGGGAGAGGGGCCGCCAGGCCATCGTTGTCCTGGCTCGATACCCGCTCCCCACGGCCAAAGTTTTGGGACAAGTCGCCGGCGCGGGGGGGTAAAGCCGAACCCCCCACCGCGCCGACCGTAACCCCCGTAGAGGGGGCTTTGTTGTGTTCAAACCGTCCCATATGTAATACCATACATGCGTATGGTTGATCGATCCACAAAGAAAAACGCGTCACACGAAATAAATTTCAGGAGCCCCCTTATGCGAACCCTCTTGTTCCGAGACACCGTCTTCATCCAGGACACGCGCCCGCTAGCACTTCCGCCACGCCGCGGCCATTGGTGGAACCTACTCAAACTGCTGTTTCGCAGCGGCACGTCTGGACAGAGGAAAGTCGTGTGAATATTCTGCACGGAATGGAAAAAGCTCCGCTGACTTCCGCCCAACGTGACGTGTTCGAATACATCAAAGGCCGTTGCGCCGAGGGGCTTCCCCCGTCTTACCGCGAGATTCAAGCGCACCTGGGTTACAAGGCGGTGGGTACGGTTCAGGATCACGTCAAAGCGCTCGTCAAAAAAGGCTGGCTCGAAAAGTTGGGGCTGAAGAAGAACACGCAGTCCCGCCAGCTCGCTCCGGCGGGCATGGCGCGAAATAGTGCGCGCTCCATTCCCATCTACGGTGAGATTGCGGCCGGCGCTACTCGCGATAACCCGCAGATCGAACTCGGCCAGCTGCCGATCTCGGGGGACTGGTCAAAAGGGGAATGCTTCGCCCTGCGCGTGCGCGGCAACAGCATGATCGAAGTGGGAATTTTCGAAGGCGATTTCGTCGTCGTGGATAAAAACACTTCCGTGAAAAGCGGCGACATCGTCGTCGCCCTCTACCACGGCGAGACCACGGTGAAGCGTTACGAGAAACGCAAAGACGGACAGTACCTCGTTCCCGAAAATGCGGCACTGAAAGAGACGAAGGTCGAAGGGCCATTCGAGCTTCAGGGAAAAGTGGTCGGCCTCCAGCGAAAATTCTGATCACTCCGCGTATACGTATTCCATCGGTGCGGCGGAACCTAACTTGCAGTGAGTAACCGCAGTTAACCTAGGCCGTGGTGCGTATTTGCAGTTCTTGCTCTACATAATGACCTTTTTTGCCGTGCTGGCTTGTCCGGCATTTGCGGAGCCGTCCGCTAATCCTCCGAATCCCCAAGTGAAACTCTTGGCTGAGTCCGTCGACGGCGGCTATTACAAGCGGGTGTTACACACGCTGGCGGGGGCTCGCCCCATTCCGGGCACGCATCCAGAATTCCGGCTTCCCGATCGGAACTCTCCCGCAAATCTCGAAGCATCGCGCAATTACCTGATGAAAGAGATCGTGGCCCTGGGATTTACGCCCAGTCAGATTAAGACGCAGGACTGGATGGTACGGCAGTACGAAATGGTTGGCTGGAACGAGGATTTGAAAAAGCCCATCTACCGCGCTAAGGATCCCTTTAAGGCACAAAATATTTGGTTCGAAATCCCCGGCACTGAACGTCCGAATGAAATCGTCACGGTGGGGGCCCATTACGACTCGATTGCCGAAGGGGTTCCGGGGGCGAATGACAACGCAACCGGCGTTACGGCGGTGCTCGCCATCGCCAAGTCCTACCGGGAAAAAGGCGTTCGCCCGAAACGGACCATTCGCTTTGTACTTTTCGATCAGGAGGAGCCGCCGAATGCGTTCGATGGCTCGGAGCGGTTCTTTGAGAAACGGTTGGGCGAGCTGGAAAAAAATGTGCTGTTCGTGAATATCGACATGATCGGGTTTTCCCCGCTGGGCAGCGAGCACTCAGGTTTCAGCGCCGCCGATTTTCCAAGAGCACGCAAGCTGCTCCGCAAGGGAAATGAAGAGGCGGGGCTAGGGCTAAAGCCCAAACCATTCGACGAGTTTTATTCGGACAATTTATCGGCGAGCCAGCGCGGTATTCCGGCCCTCGCCTTCACCGAGGACGGCCGCGATCACGATGGCGATCAGGTGGAAGATCCCAACAATCACACTAAGCGGGACAAGGCCTCCAAAATTAACCTGCCGTACGCGGTAAGGATGACGAAATGGGCTAGTGCGACCGTTTTGCTCGCGGCCAATTCACGCGCCGAGTTTGGTACCCCCGAATCGGAGTGGCGTCACGCCCACGGGCGGGCCAACGTGCTAGCCGGACGACCTTCCGACTATTTGCCGCCGCTGCCTCACCCCGAACCGATCGTGGTCGGGCCTCCGCCCCTCCCCGTCGTGGTAAAGCCGCCGGCGCCCGTGAAACCGCGCGAACGAAGACCTTTGCCCGTCGTCG
>JAYUBV010000212.1:0-6780 GCA_043740655.1 Pseudomonadota bacterium
TTTCGATCTCCCCCGTCTCGATGCGCAATCCGTTTACCTTCACCTGGTTGTCGAGCCGGCCGAGAAATTCGATCTTGCCGTCGGCGAGAAACCGCGCGCAATCGCCGGTCTTGTACATCCGGGCTTCCGTCGAGGTTGAAAAGGGATCGGAAATAAACCGTTCCCGCGTCAATGCTTCCCGCTTTAGGTAACCGCGTCCCACCTGCACACCCGCGATGTGTAGCTCTCCGCCCACGCCGATCGGGCACGGAGTCAGTCGCTCATCCAGCACGTAAAGCTCCGTGTTGGCGATTGGGACTCCGATGGGAATGGATACACGCGGTAGTTTACCGCGGGTCGGCGTATAGACGCTCACGTCCACCGCGCATTCGGTGGGGCCGTACAGATTGGTCACTTCGGCATTCACCAAGCGATCGTGGCATAGCTCCAGCGTACTTTTCGGTAGCTCTTCGCCACTGCAGATAACCCGCGTCAGCGAGTCGCAACTAACCGCCGAGTCTTCTTCGAGAAACACCCGTAACATCGTCGGCACGAAATGCAGCGTCGTGACGTGGTTCGCACGGATGACGTCGACAAGGTAGCTCGGATCCTTGTGCCCCTCTGGACGCGCAATGACCAATCGGGCGCCGACTCGCAAAGGCCAAAAAAGTTCCCATACGGAAACGTCGAAGCTGAAGGGGGTCTTGTGGAGCACCGCCTCTCCCGCCGTAAGCTTAAAATATTCCTGGTGCCACCGCAGGCGATTGGCGATCGCCGCGTGATGCACCATCGCCCCCTTTGGGTTTCCCGTGGAGCCGGACGTGTAGATCAGATACGCCAAATCGGAGAGGGTCGAGCGCAGGGGAGGGTTCTCGTCCGATTCCTGCGCGATCGTGGGCCACAATGCATCGAGCGCAATCACTTCCGCCGAACTCTGGGGCAAACGAGCCACCACTGTGCTATTCGTGAGGATGACCCGCGTTTCGCAGTCACCGATCATGAACTCGAGTCGCCCCTTTGGGTAATTGGGATCCAAGGGAACGTAAGCCGCCCCCGCCTTCAGCACTCCGTATAGCGCAGTAAACATTTCAAACGATCGATCGGTAGCCACGCCGACGAGTTCCCCGGGCCCTACGCCCATTCCGATGAGGAAGTGTGCCATCTGGTTGGCACGGCCGTTTACCTCCCGGTACGTCAACTCGACGCCTTCAAACACCAAAGCGGTGGCGTCGGGCGTGCGTTCCACCTGCGCTTCGAACTCGGCCATCAAGGTGGGCAGAACCCCGTAGTCGACGGCGGTCTGGTTAAACTCGCGCACTACGACCTGAGCGCTCGCTTCGCTCTGGATGGGCAACTCCGTGATGGGCACGTTGACGTCCTGGCACACTCCGACGAGCAGCGTGGTCAACGAATCGATGAGACGCGCGATGGTGGCTTTTTCGAATAGGTCCGTGCTGAACTCGAAGTGGCCGGCCATCTCGCCGTCGCGTTCCTCGAAGCTCAACCACAAATCAAATTTGGCGGTCTGGGAGTGGAACAGGTTCCACGAGACTTCCAGCCCCGGAAACTGCGGAGGCGGCATCGGCTGGTTCTGGAAGGTGAACATGATCTGGAAGACCGGCGAGTAGCTCGTCGAACGCTCTAAACGAAGCTCGTCGACGACCTTTTCGAACGGAACGTCCTGGTTGGCGTAGGCCTCGGTGGCCACGCCGCGGTTGCGCAGTACCAGCTCGCGGAACGTGGGATTGCCCTCAAGATTGGATCGCATCACCAACGTGTTGGCGAAGTAGCCGATAATCTCTTCGCTGCCCGACTCGTTGCGGCCAGCGATGGGGGTACCGACGAGCACGTCGGTCTGGCCGGAGAGCCGAAAGATTACGGCGTCGAGCGCCGAGAGCAGCGTCATGAAAAGGCTCGCGCCACAATCTCGGCTGACCGCTTTCAGACGTCGCGTAGTCTCGGCATCCAGGGTGAAATGGAGAACGTCCCCGGCCTCGGTCCGCATGGCCGGACGTGGTCGATCGGCGGGTAATTCGAGTACCGGCAACGGTCCGGCGAGCTGTTTTCGCCAATAGGCCAGCTGTGGCTTGAGCGATAGGGTGCGATCCACCTGGTGTGACCAACGGGTGAAATCAGAATATTGCAGGGGCGAAAGCGCGAGCGACGGGGTTCGTCCCTGCACGTACGCGGCATAAAGCTCGTTGACCTCGCGGATGAGAATGCCGTGGGACCAGCCATCGCTCACGATGTGGTGCACGTTGATGACGAGGATAAAGAGTTCAGCATTGAGCCGGTAAAGCCCGACTCGCACCAAGGGTCCTTGCCCAAGGTCCATCGGCCGCTTCACTTCGGCGAGCCCTAACCTCGTCGCTTCGCTTTCGGCGGCTCCGGTATCGAGCGACGACAGGTCTCGAAAATCCCAGTCGTAAAGGGCTTCGGCGTGCACTACCTGGCGCGGTTCCGTCTCGACGGACGTGCCGGAAAAGGTAGTCCGCAGGGCCTCGTGCCGCAGTACCACTGCGGTAAAGGACCGGTGCAACGCTTCGACGTCGAGCTTACCCTTTACCCGGTACGCGACCGGCATATTGTAAGTGGCTTTGTCGGGATTGATCTGCTCCACCGCCCAGATACGTTTTTGCCCGTGGGACAGGGGGATCTCACCCTCCCCTTTTCCGATGCCCCGCAAAGGGCGAACGAGATTCGCCGCCTTAGCCGTCGGTTTGGCCTGCGCGAGTTTCGCCAAACGATCCGCTAACGACAATCCTGCGTTCATACGGCGCACTCCTCCGGCATCGCACGGGTCGCTCCGAAACCGCTCGGGGCCAGACAAAATACCGCCATCAACACCGCCCCCGCCCCCTGCATCAGGCACAGAGTCGTAATCGGAACCTGGTCGGCCAGGATACCGGCGACAAACTGCGACAGCGGAGGGGTGGCACTGAGCAGCGCCGACATCAACGCAAAGAACCGTCCCTTAGATTCGAGCGGGAGCCCCTGCTGAAAGAGTCCAATGAAACGCACCGGAATAAACGCGAAGGCCGCCCCTTGCAAAAACGCCATGGCGAAAAAAAAGTAGGCGTTTACGAAAACTCCCGGCGCGGCCAGCCCCACCGCGAGCAGTGCACAGCAGATAGCGCCCAAGTGTTCTACGTTTTCGCTGAGGCGCACTCGACGGGTTAGTAAAGTACCGAAGATAATGCCGAGCCAAATGCCCGACTCGATCCAACCGAGCGTAAAGGCATTGGCCTTAAGGACCCGCGCCACGTAAAGGGGAAGGATCACGAACGTAGGCACCGTCACAAAGTTGACCAACGCCATCCCCAGCAGCAGCTTTTTGTAGAGGGGGTAGCGATTGATGATCGCCCACGCCGATTCCGAAGACGGTTTTCCGGCGGCCACGCTTGCCGGGGGTTGGGCGAAACGAAAACGCGTGCCCGCGATGCAGAGAAAAGAGATGAGGTACGTCACCGCATTGGCGGCGATCACTCCGGCCACGCCGAGCGCGGGCATCAGAAAGGCCCCTAAGCCGGCGCCTAAGAAAAATCCCAATGAGAGGGCCGAGGTCTGAAAGGCCGTCGCGGCCTCCAGATCTTCCGCTTCCACTACCTGAGGTACGGCCTTCGCGAATCCGGGATCGGTGATCCCTTGCAGCAACGAAATGAAAAATCCGGCGACGTAGAGGACCTCGATCGGGAGCTCGGGCCACGCAAAGAGCAATCCCGCCGTCGTGGCGACCAAGACGGTATTCAGGCCATCGGCCATCAGCATGATGGACTTAGTACGAAAACTATCCACCCAATGGCCGATACGATTTACAAAGAGCACGGAGGGTAAGGCGGAACAGACCAGAAAAATACCCGCGACCTTGCCCACCTGTTCGCGCGATGACGTGACGATCCACCACACGATGGCCATCTGGTACATTCGCGTGCCGGACTGGCTAAGGACCTGCCCAAACCACATCTTCGCGAAGTCGCGATTCTTAAAAATTAATGGGCGCGACATTCGGGCTCCGTATTCAATAGATCGTTAATCATGGCGTCGAGTTTTCCGGCCAACCGCGCCACCGTTTGTTCGGTGAAGAGGATCGTGATGGGGATGGGCAACGGCAGACTTTCTTTCAACCGAACGACAATCTGCGTCGCCAAGATGGAATCGCCGCCCATGTCGAAGAAGCTGTCGTGAACGCCGATCGGCGTCGTCCCGAGAAACTCTTCCCACACTTTCGTCACGAGTACTTCCATCTCGGTGGTCGGCGCCACGTACCGG
This sequence comes from Pseudomonadota bacterium, assembly GCA_043740655.1. Classification (GTDB taxonomy): domain Bacteria; phylum Bdellovibrionota; class FAC87; order UBA2466; family UBA2466; genus JBGSST01. Next base: position 4,249 of record JAYUBV010000212.1, read on the forward strand.
CCTAGCGAGCGTGGACGGTTGTCCAACGGATGGAAAGAAGCCGCGGCTTCCGGCGTTTCCGGTTGAATCGGCGTTGCGGTGAAGACGGACGGCCCGATCCAATGGCGAATGCCTTCGAACGGATAGGTCGGAAGTGAAACCCGCAGTCTGCGTTCGCCCGCGGAAAGCACGGGTAAACGGTTCAACTGACCACACGCCCAAAGCTGACCGAGCGCTAGGCGCGCGGATCCCGCGTCGTTTTCGTTCGACGTAGCGTGCGGCAGCGAGGAGAGGCAGCGGAACGAGGGGGAGGTTTCCCCGACGAACGCACCAAAAGCCCGGCCCGGCCCGACCTCCAAGAAAAGAGACGGCCCCTTCTCCACCAACGTGAGAATGCCCTGCGCAAACTGCACCGGCTTTACCAAATGCTCGGCCCAGTACTGGGGCGAGGTCGCCTGCGCGTCGGTAATCCAACGTCCCGTCACATTTGAAATAAACGGAATTTTGGGTTTGCCGAGCCGGACGCTAGCCAGCACCGCTTCAAATTCGGGCAACGCTCCCAGCATCATGCGCGAATGGAAGGCGTGGGAGGTCTTCAAGCGCCGCGTGGCGTGGCCCGCCTCCGCTAAGCGGGCTTCGAATTTGGCGATGGCGTCTTTCGATCCCGCTACCACCACCCGCTTGGGCGCATTGATCGCCGCGATTTCCACCGACGGGTCGAGATGGGTTTCGAGCAGCTCGGGGGACATCCGCACCGCGGTCATCGCGCCTTCCGTTTGCGATTGGACGATACGGCCCCTGGCCGCGATAAACCGAGTGGCGTCGTCAAGTGAAAGCACTTCCGCCAAATAGGCCGCCACGTACTCACCGATGCTGTGGCCCAGCATTGCCGACGGGACCAGCCCCCAGCTACGCCACAGCGCCGCCAGCGCCACTTCGATGGCGAACAGGCTTGGTTGCGTAAAGGAGGTCTGCGCCAATTGTGCGGTAGCCGCCTCGGCGTTTACCGTTTCGGCGAAGAGCAGCGTCTTCAGATCGAGGCCCAAATTCGGATGGAACGCGGCGCACACTTCGTCGAGCGCCTTTTTGAAAACGGGTTCCTGCCGGTAAAGCTCGCGCCCCATGCCGACGTGTTGAGCCCCTTGGCCCGGGAAAAGAAATACGAGGGAGGGAGGAGGGGCATCCACCTTAGCGGTGGTGGAATTGCCCCGGTCTGAAGAGGATTGCGCGACAAAGACTCGGCGCCACTCAAAAGGCGTGCGACCCGCAGATAGCGTGTAGGCGACGTCGGCCAACTTAGCGTCGGGATTCTCCGCCAGATACTTTTCAAATTGTTGCGTGGCCTGTTCCAAGGCCGACTCTGTTTTCGCACTGAGCGCCATGAGCTGCGGCGATCGGAGTGTTTCACCGGATTCCATCGCGGGAGGCTCTTCGAGAATGACGTGAACGTTCGTTCCACCTACCCCGAACGCACTGACGCCGGCCCGGCGGGGCAACGGCAAGTTGTCCCAGGCGCGCAACGCCGAGTTCACCCGGAAGCGGCCATCCGCGAACGGAATCTGCGGATTGGGAACCTTAAAGTGGAGCGAAGGTGGCAAAACGCGGTGCTTAAGGGCTAGGGCGGCTTTGATCAAACCACCGACCCCCGCCGCCGCGTCCATGTGCCCCAGGTTGCTCTTAAGCGAACCAATCCAGCACGGGGTGGATTTAGCGTCGAGCCCGTGGGCCTGGTTCAACGCTTCGATCTCGATCGGATCGCCCAGCACGGTTCCGGTGCCGTGGGTCTCGATGTAACTCAAACTTTGCGGCGTAACGTCGGCCACCGCCATGGCTTCGACGATCACGGCAGTTTGTCCCGTGGGGCTCGGTGCGGTGAAGCCCGCTTTACCGGCGCCGTCGTTATTAATCGCGGTGCCGCGAATGACGGCGTAGATCGAATCCCCGTCGCGCACGGCATCGTCTAACCGCCTTAACACCACGGCCGCCACGCCGTTACTCGGCACGGTACCACGCGCTTGATCGCTAAACGGACGGCAATGGCCGTCGGGAGAGAGAATGCTGCCGTCTTGCGCCCGATAACCGGTTACCTGCTGCGCGCGTACGGAACTACCGCCCGCCAGCGCCATGTCGCATTCGCCGAGCAGCAGACTATTCACCGCGAGGTGAACCGCGACGAGCGAAGTCGAGCAGGCCGTCTGCACGGTGAGGCTCGGCCCCGTTAGATTCAGCTTGTAGGAGACTCGGGTGCTCAAAAAATCTTTGTCGCTACCGACCGCCGCCTGCAGCGCTTCGATGTCGAGCTCGCGGCTTAAGTGGGGAACGAGGTGAAAGAGCAGGTACGTATTAAGGCTGCAGCCAGCGAACACGCCAACTGGAAGATTCACGCCGCGCGGATCGTAACCCGCGTCTTCTATCGCGGACCAGGCAGTTTCCAGAAATAGGCGGTGCTGCGGATCCATCCGTTCCGCCTCGCGGTGGCTATAGCCAAAGAAAGCCGAATCAAATTTGTCCGCGCCACATAGACGGCCATTTTTTTTCACGTAGTCCGCCGCC
>JAYUBV010000213.1:0-6772 GCA_043740655.1 Pseudomonadota bacterium
GATGAGCTCGGTCAAAGCTGGCTCGTAAACACCGGTCTCCAGAATTTCGCCGCCAAAGTGAGAGACGGGGTCGGCCCAAAAGCGTTGGCCTGCGGACGTGTGGATCTCTCGCCGCTTAATGCCCAGTGCCCACTTCAAGGCGATGCCGACGTGCGCTGGACGAGTCGTCCTGAGAATTCGGTACAGCCAATTCATGGAGCCCCCAAAGACTCATCGGCAAGGCGCGTAAAAAAGTTGAGATCTTCCGTGGGGAAGCGGAAGGAAATGAAGCGATGAGTTAACCTACCGATGGGGCGTCGCCGAAGATCCGCTCGGGGGAGCTACTTATGCCTCTTCTTTTGCCTGAACTTCATCGTATGGGGGAGCGTGCGCCGCGCCATCATTCCGCGGGCCAGCCCTAGAAGTTATAGCTCAGCGTCGCCGCGGTGGTGAAGTAGCCGCCCGAACGATCGCCGGGCTGCAGTTTGCCGCCGAACGTGCTGCTACCGTCCGACCAGAAGACGAAGTGGTAGCGGAGATCGACACCAAAATAGACGTGGCGTCGGTAGATGGAGAACTCCACCCCCGCGCCGCCGTACCCGCCGAAGCTGTTCGTGGATCCGGTGTCGGTCGTAATTTTTCCCGTCACCGCGAGTTCGCGGACGGACTTCATGTACAGACCGCCGCCTAACCCTAGGTAAGGGTTTGCGGCCGCGATGGCTTTGGGCGCTCCGCGCGTGTCGAAGTAGTAACGAAAGCCCGCCGTGATGGGGGTAACCACCGTCTCCAGATCCGCCCCTTCGTTGGCGGTCTTGGTGCGCACCTGATCGAGATGGTTCGCGAAGTGGGCGGCTAATTCAAACGCCAGGCTGCGGTCGAAAAAGTACAAGAGCTTGCCGCCGATGTACGGTGCGGGCTGCACGCTCGAACCCAAACCGCCCGTAAAAACACCGACGCCGATGTCGACGCCGAACATCAGGTAACGGCCCAGGTGGAAGAACTCTTTGTCTTCCTTTTCATCCTCCGAAAACTCGTACGACGACGGATCGCCAAACGGATCGTTGATGCCCCGGTAGTCCGGATTCTGGCTTTCCGCCACGGCTGGCGAAGTGCCGACGAGGGCAAGGGAACACACCAATACGAGTAGGAGCCGGGTAATTATTTTTTGCATGGCGTTACTAGATAGGCGCTGACGGATGGATGTTTCCATTATAGCCTTTTTTCGCTATCTGCGTCGATTCCAGAAGAATCCCCCCTCCTAAACCCTTGAACTTTCAAGTGTTTGGTTTAGGTTGGGGGACTTGATTCGGGCCTAAAGCGAGGAGAAACCGTGTCCCAGCCACCTACCATTGACCGCAAAACGTTGAAGCAGCCGGATGCGTTCGTCCGCGAAGGCATGTCAATTTTTGATTGGTTTCTGCATCACCGGCGCATCTGGTTACCCGTAATTGTCGGGGGCTTTGTCGTGGCGCTGGGCATTTACGGCATGGAGCACTACCAGCAGAACAGACTCGCCGAGGGCTGGCTCGACTATTTTAATGCGATGAAAAAACCCGAGGCCGAGCAAGTCGCCGCACTCCAAGGGGTGGCGGAGAAGTGGAAAAAGATCCGTCCCGGATACTTCGCCACCGTCACGTTGGGCGATCGTGCGTTCGAAGAGTCGCGCAAAGAGATTCTTAAGGACGGCACCAAGCCGGCACCCGGCGCCGCAAAAGCGGCCGAGTACTTTGGTCATGCGTTGGCGTTTTCCGATTTACTGCCGTCCGAACGTCAGCTGCTGTATTTGAACCGCGGTCAGGCGAAAGAGATGGAAGGCAAATGGGACGAGGCCCAGGCCGATTTCCAGAAGGCCTCCGAATTTGCCGGCGAAGCCAAGCCGCTGGCCTTTTTAGCCCTAGCCCGGGTCGAGGAGAACAAAGGGCAGGCTGCCAAGGCCACCGCGCTGTACGAAAAGGTCGCGGCCGATTTCCCAAACACTGAATTTTCCAAGAACGCCAAGCTTCAGGTCCGTCGTTTGAAGAGCCCGCTCTTTGCCAGCGACAAGGTGGCCCCAAAAAAGGGGTAAGGGTTTCAGAGGTAATATGACTCTAAAGAATACGGCAGCCGCGTTTTTTCTCTCTTTAGCTTTCGCGCAGGTTTCCCATGCGGCGGTTTCCGTCGTGAGCCAGTGGGCGATGCCGACCCGGTTCAATCATCCGTGGGAAATACGTCCGTATGAACGCACCAAGCCCCTCGTAGTCGGGGACGTTCTCTACGTGGCTAACCTCGACGGCATGCTCTATTCGATCCACCGTACCCAAGGGTACGTACTGTGGCAGAAAAAGCTCGAAGGGCCGGTCGAAGGGGCGTTCGTTTACGGCCGTTCGAAGATCATCGTCGGCGATACCAAAGGCAATTTGATCGCGCTTTATACCCGCGATGGTTCGGAGGCCTGGCGCTTTAAAGTAAGCGCGGAATGGCTCTCGCCTCCGCTCGTGATGAAGGACAAGGTTTTCGTCGCGTCCTCTAACGATGAGATCTACGCGCTGTCGGAAAACACCGGCAAAGAGCTGTGGCACTTTTCTCACCGTGGTGACGAGAAGATGACCGTGCGCGGAACCTCGGGCCCGGCCGGTAATGGTACGGAGATCGCGCAGGGCTTTTCGGACGGTTACGTCGTCGTTTTTAACGCCGCCGACGGCGCGGTGCGCTGGCAGAAAAAACTGCGCACCAAAGAACGTTTTTACGACGTGGACGCTACGCCGTACATCGACGACAAACGCGTCGTTGCGGCCACCTTCGACGGCAAGCTCTACAGCATGGATAAGAATACGGGAGATGTCCTGTGGACCTTTCCGGCGGGTAGCTACGGTGGCTTTGCCGCGAGCGAAGGCAAAATCTTCTTCGCGGGGCTCGATAGCAATCTTTACGGCCTGAACCTCGAAAGCGGTGCGCTCGCTTGGAAAAAGCCGATGAACAAAGGCGTGGGTTTAGCGCCGGCGATTGCAGGTAAGCACCTAGTGATCACCACCTCTAACGATCCCGTGTACCTCGTCAATCCGGAGAACGGCGATATTGATTGGCAAGGAAACCTGGGGGCGGGAACGTTGTCCGCGGCCAGCGGAAATTCCGAAGGCTGGTTCTTTTGCCTGAGCAACTACGGTAACCTTTTCTCCTTTGAAATCCGGACGGGGCTACAACCCCACCCCTTCCCCAAAGTGATCCCGGCCCCGAAGGCCCTTTAGCGATCAACATGCTGGCCGAAAACCAATTGGACTCTAAGCTCCTAGAGGCGCTCGGGAACTTTTGCTTTTCTGGGTACCAGCTCTACGCCGAGCGTCCGGGGAAAATCCTCTCGCGCTTCGCGGGAATGGAAACCGGCTTTGCGGATGCCGCCGCGATTACCGCCCATACCCGTTTCGATATAGCGTCCGTTACGAAAGTGATCGCCACCGCGAGCATCGCGGCCCGCTTGGTCCAATCCGGCAAACTTGCCGTCGAAGAGACTGTTTCGCGTTACCTACCGCAGGTCACCGGCGCCCCGGGCGCCGCTACGATTTTTCAATTGCTGACCCACACGAGTGGGCTTAGGGGTTGGGCTACCGTTTACGAATCGGTCGAGCCCGGCGGTTTTTTGAAATGGCTGGTCGCGAATACGGCAACGGCGGTAGAAGCTCCGCCCGATGAGCGCGTGATCTACAGCGATCTGGGGTTTCTGCTGCTGGGTGAAGTATTGGAAAAGGCCGGCGGCGCGGAGCTAGCGGAGCTGTTTCGCCGCGAGGTCAGCGAACCCCTTCATTTGAATGGGGTCGAGTACGGGCCGGTGCAGGGGAACGTGGCGGCCACGGAGTTTTGCTTGTGGCGGAACCGACTACTGCACGGCGAGGTTTTTGACGCCAATGCCTTTGCGTTAGGGGGAAGGGTGGCCCACGCGGGGCTATTTTCGTCGGCGCAGTCGCTGGCCCCCTTTGCCCGCGAGTGGCTTAAAGCGATTCGTGGGGACTCCAAATGGCTGAACGAGAAGGTCGCCAAACGGTTCACCACCGCGGCGGTCTCGCTTCACGGCGTGAAACGTACGCTTGGCTGGGACGTGCCCTCCTCAACGGGCTCGTCGGCGGGTAATCTCCTGTCGCGCGACAGCTTTGGGCACTTGGGCTACACGGGCACGTCGCTGTGGATCGATCCGCACGCCAACGGTTTCATTTTATTTTTGACCAACCGGGTGCACCCCTCCCGTTTTGACGATCGTATTCGGGCGATTCGGCCCGATGTGCACGACGGCGTCGCGCGGGTGTGGAAAGAAGGAGCTTCGTCATGAGCAAAGAAAAAATTCATTTTGTCGGAGTAGGCGGCACCGGGATGGGCACTTTCGCCGCGGCGTTGGCCCGCAGCGGTCACCAAGTTTCGGGTAGCGACGGCGCCCTCTACGAACCGATGAAGAGCGTACTAAAGGCATCGTCTATCGAACTCATTGAAGGGTACCGCGCCGAGACTGCGACCCTGGTGAAGCCGGACAAGGTGATCGTGGGAAACGTGGTCCGTCGCGATAATCCGGAAGCGATGGCGTGGATCCGAAGTGGGATCCCCTTTTTCTCATTTCCGGAAGCCGTCCGCCGTTACCTTATCGAAGATCGCAAATCGATCGTGGTCGCCGGCACGCACGGTAAGACCACGACTTCGACTTGGATTTCGTTTCTTCTGACCGAGCTCGGCCTTTCGCCGTCCTACCTCATCGGCGGCGTGCCGCGCGATTTAAAATCGGGCTGCGCTTTGGAAACGGGTGAATGGTTCGTAGGGGAAGGGGACGAGTACGACTCGGCGTTCTTCGATAAAGGGCCCAAGTTTTTGCACTACCACCCACACTTCGTGGTGCTGAACAATATCGAGTTCGATCACGCCGACATCTACAAAGACTTGGCGCACGTGCGCGCTTCATTCGAAAAGCTGATCGCGTTATTACCGGGCGACGGCATGCTCATAGCTCGCTACGACGATCCCGAGGTGCTGGATGTGTTGGGGTTGGCGCTGTGTCCGGTCGAGACGTTCGGCGTCGGCATTGCGGCGATGTGGAAATTGGGCAAAGTGGAAGAGAGTCCCGAGGGCTACGTGTTCGATGTCTCGTACAAAAATAAAATGTACGGCACTTTCGAAACGGTAATGCTGGGTCAGCACAACCTCATCAACATCGTGGCCGGCATCGCAGTAGCCAATAGCCTAGGCGCTCCGGCCGATCGCATTGCTCCGATCGTAAAACGCTTCGGCGGCGTAAAACGCCGGCAAGAAATTTTGGTGCGCGGTACGAGTGTTCTGGTGGACGACTTCGCCCACCACCCCACCGAGGTCACCGCTACGGTTAAGGCGGTGCGCCATCGGTTTCCGAACGGAAAATTGTGGGCCTTCTTTGAGCCCCGTTCGGCTACGGCTCGCCGCAACATTCACCAGCACGAATACCCTAAGGCTTTTGCCCTGGCCGACGAGGTGCGTCTGAAGACCCCGTTTAAGTCCGACCAGCTCAAGGTGGAGGAGCGGTTTTCCTCCGATAGCCTCGCCGAGGCCCTCCGGGCCCAAGGAAAGTCTGCCAAAACTTTCGACACCGTCGACGAGATAGTGGCGGATTATCAAGCCCATGCGCAGCCCGGCGACGTGCTGTTAGTGATGTCCAACGGGGAATTTGATAAAATACAAACTAAGCTCGTTAAGGTCCTGACCCAAGCTTAGCGTTCCTGTCCCGCACGAACCACGGAAAGCCTCCAAAATATGAAGCTCGTTTCCCACGCGCCAACCACTTCGCCGGGGTCGCACGGGGTCCCTTTTCGTTTAAGGGTCCGTAGGCATCCGCGGTTTAGTGGCAATACGATGGTCGACTACCTGATGATCACGGCCGTGGTCGCGGGCGTTCTTATTCCGATCATCAATGCGGCCTTCGGCGAACGCTTGCTGTCGTCGATGAAGTCGCAGCGGCAAGGGCTCGTCGATTTTATCGCGCAGACCAATAAAAAGCGGGTGGCCAATACCTGGTTTGCGCGCGAACGCCTGGGGAACGTCGGGGGCAACGGCGAGCTGAAGGAGCCGGGCGATGTGGGTGGCAATCCGCCGGTCAACGACCCGGGATCGGTCGGCAATGGTGGGGGCAATGTCGGTGGCAATAAAGAGCTGCGCGAAGTGCGGAACTTACGGGTCGGCCAGGTCAATGGTCCGGGCAACGTCGGTGGCGGCGGACAGCTGCGTACTGCGGGGAACGTGGGCAGCGGCGGCGGCAACCTAGGCGGCGGAGGCAACCTAGGCGGCGGCGGAGGTGGTGGCGCAGGCGGATCGGGTGGACTCAGTTCGAATTTTTTCGCGGATAAAGGTTCGGGCGGCGGCGGCGCCTTCGGCGGCGGACCGGGCGGCGACGTGAAGGCCGGCGGCAATCGAGCCCGTGGCGGCGGAGGCGGCGACGACGGCGACGAAGTCAGCGAAGGTCGCGGTGACGAAGCGGCGGCGGCCCGGGGCAAGGGCGACGGCAAGTCCGCTAGCGAGAAAAAGGAAAAGGGCGATGCTTCTTCGCGTAAGGCGTCCGCCTCAGGATTGGCCAAGGCGGCCGAAGACGAAAGGAGACGTGCCAAGCCTTTCGATTGGTGGTTCGTCATCAAAGTCTTAATCGTGCTTTTGATTATGTTCCTCTTACTCTTGATTGCGCTGTCAAATCTAAAACGCGCCAGGTAAGTGGAGAAAAGAAGCGAAAAGGCCTTCCCCATGGGAAGGCCTTTTTAATTTAGTATTCGGGCTCGCCGATAATTTTCAGCGATTCCATGCAGAGGGAGCGGGCAAAACG
>JAYUBV010000214.1:0-2005 GCA_043740655.1 Pseudomonadota bacterium
CTTTTCGGCACTCTTAGACGTTTTCGCGGAGTGTTAACCCTTGCGCGGAAGAAGTTTTCCAGAGGCGGATGCGCCATGCGTTATCGGGCGATGAAGCACGATGTCACGGCCCTTTTCCCTACCCGCCTCGAAAGCGGACGCGTCACGCAAAGTATTTTCCCGGTAAAAGCGTCTAAGTCGTGGATAACGCGTCCGGACAAAGGCGTCGAGGACGGGATCATTTTCGAGAACCGTCAAAGCATTTTTTTGCTCGCTTGACCCTTCGCGTTTAATTGTGCTGACCATCGCCTCTTTCTGGATCTTTAGCTTCTCCTGAAAGCCGCTGAAGACGCCGAGGAAAAATGAAGACCGCGATCCCTTACCTTCTTTGCGACGCGCTGCCCAGAATTGGTCGGCCTGCTGAAACAGGAAGTAATAAACGTACTCGGCCATCAGCACGTTCTGCCGCGTCCCCAAGATCTCGGCGGTGCGATATTCGGTCAGCGCCTTACTGTCGAAGAGGCTGCCGTAAATGATGTCGACGAAATAACAATCGCTGAGAATCGCACACGCTAGATAGTGAAATCGTTCGAGACGTTTGCGGCCGAAGCGAATTAAACGCACCTGACAATCTTTGTCGCGCTTCTCGGTGATCTCCTCGAGGTTGTATTTAAGATACAGCTCCTGAACTTTCTGCATCGCCGCGGCGGCTTCGTTCGGGTTGCTGGAATTGGCCAGCGCCAAGAGTTTATGCACGCGTCCCATCAAACGAGAGTCACCGGCCGCTTCGATCTGCGCCGGAGTTTTCTCCTCGGAAGGCGGGTTCATTTCGCCTTCCGCCTTGCGCGCCCAAGGAGCCACGTTTAGCTGATTGCACGCGTCGTGGAAGTACGGGCCGTGGCCATCTTCCGTCTTCATGACTTCGGAAACGTACTGGTGCGCCATCTCATGTTTAAGAATTTCTAGCACCACGTCCCACGGTTGGGACTCGATCACTTCTTTGGAAATCGCAATTTTCCGTGTGAGTGGATCCCACTGTCCCCAAAACGTCAGACTCGATTTAATCTCAAAGAGCGGACGGCGCATCTCCACCTTGTGCAGGTAAGTGGTCTGGTCGAAGTCACGCTGAAGCTGGCGGGTGCACATCCGGAACCACTTGATCTCGGCGTCTTCTCGAACGGAGTCCTTCATCAGGGGTGCCGCTCCCCATTCCGGGCGCCCAGCACGGTGCGGTAACCGTTTTTGGCGCAAATACGGGCCAGTTCCAGCCCGATTCCACTCGTGGCTCCGGTAATTGCAGTTTCCATCTTCCCTCACTTTTCTAATGGGTCCGTCACGGGTAGAGAATTATGAGTGAGCCTAAAAGAAAAGAAAATTCCCAGCGAAGGCCGTTTAACGCTGCCCTGGGGTGAACTAGCCTACCAGAAGTGGCCCGGCTCCCCTTCGCACCTGCCCGTGGTCGCTTGCCATGGTTGGCTCGACAACTCGAATTCGTTCCATTCGCTCATTCCGTTGCTCGATTACCCGGGTGAGATCTACGCCCTGGATCTGTCCGGTCACGGCCTGTCCGATCACCGGCCCCACGGGACGCCCTACTATTTTTTGGACGGGGTCATCGACATCGGCGACGCCATTGAGGCGCTCGGTTTCCAAAAATCTATTTTGATGGGTCACTCGCTGGGCGGCGGCATCTTAAGCTTCGTATGCGGCATGCAGCCGGAAAAATTTGCGGCGATGGTGCTGATCGAAGCCCTCGGCCCCTTCAGCTCGCCGGAGTCGGAGTTTCCCAAACAGTTTCGTCAATTCCTAACTGCGCGGGAGCAAGGTAAGACTAAGGGAATGCCGCTGTACCCTTCGATCGAAAGGGCGGTCGACGCGCGTCTTACCGTCGGCGGCATTCTTCGCACCTCGGTCGAAGTTCTTTGCGAGCGCGGACTGCGCGCGGTGGACGGTGGTTTTACGTGGCGAAGCGATTCGCGGCTGCGCTTCCCGAGCCCTTTCCGAATGACCGAAGGGCATATTCTGG
>JAYUBV010000215.1:0-2005 GCA_043740655.1 Pseudomonadota bacterium
GCCTTTGCGATCAACTTTTTCTACCTGCTCGATGGCAAAAAATTCTCCACCAGCCGCAACCACGCGGTGTGGGGTAAGGAGCTACTGGAGAAGGTTCACCCCGACATTGCCCGTTATTACTTAGCGGCCACGCGTTCGGAAGAGGGTGAAACCAACTTTTCCATTGAAGCGTGTGAAAGGCGTGTTTCAACGGTTTTGGAAACGCAGTGGAATGGACTAGCTAAGAAGCTGGATACCCTCGCGGAGATTCACGGCGGCGTTGCCCCCGCGGCGGCCAAATCCTTGAACCCGTCGCAGGTCGCGTTCGTGCGCCGCACGGAAGATGCGCTGGCGCAGGCCGCGTACCTCTACCGCGTGGAAACTTTCTCAATGAACCGGCTCGCCGGACTTCTCGACCGTTACGTGGAAGATCTTTCGATTCGCACGCAGAATGCTTTGTGTTTGGCCGACGAGCCGCAGCTGAAGAGCCGGTTCGACGCCGAAAGCGCGTTAGTATTTTCGGCCAGCCGTTTATTGGGCGCGATGACGTATCCGCTGATGCCCGAAACGGGTACGGCGTTTTTCGAGAAGTGGGAAAAAACAGGGCCACAACGTTGGCCCCACCACTTCGGCATGGTCGCGGCGGGTACTCAGGCCTCGTCGCAAAAGCTTGAAACCGATCGCTTCGCGAAAGCGATTGCGGGACTAAAGGATCTTTCATGTCAGCGAAAAACTACGACGTAATCGTCATTGGGGGAGGGGCCGTCGGCTCTTCGGCGTTGCACGCGCTTTCCGAAAAGGGAATTCGCAATACGTTACTCATCGAAGGAAAGAAAAACCTCGGGCGCGGCTCGACCGGTTCGTGGGGCTCGCTCATCCGCGTATACCACCGCAATCCGCGCACCACCGACCTTGCTGTCGATAGCGTGCCTTACTACCTGGACTTTAAAGAGCGGGTAGGGCGCAGCGCGGGCTACGTGCAAACCGGTTCGTTGTACTTCTTGAAGAAGAACAGCCTCGACCTGGTTCGCAAGCGGTTGCCGCAGCTAAACCGCGGTCCGTTGACCCTAGAAATCTTGGACGCGGCCGAAGGGAAGAAACGGTACCCCGGCTTCACGTGGTCCGAAGATGATTTCGCGATTTCGGAACCTCACGCCGGCTACGCCTGCCCGTGGCAGACGACTGACGCGTGGGTGGATTCCGCGCGCGATCAGGGCGCCCAACTCTCGACGGGAAATCCCGTTGTGGATTTTGTCACCGCGGGCAACCGAGTGACCGGCGTGGTTACGGAGAACGGCGAGAAATATTCCGCCGATCGCGTGATCGTGGCGACCGGCGCCTGGTCTCCCGAACTATGCCGCAAGCTCGGCGTCGAACTTCCTATCGTAACCCGCGTACTGCAGGTGAACCATTTTAGACGTCAAGCGAAGGAACAACTTAGCAGTGACCCTTTCTTCATCGACCTAGAAGCCGGCACCTTCGGGCGTCCGGCTCCGGACGGCAGTTTTGTCGGCGGTTGCCTGAAAGAACACTCGGAATCGGCGGAGGCCCTTCTGCAGTCGATAAGCCTGCGCGAGGCCAACGAGGCCAAGCGTCGTTTGTCGACGAGGATCAACTGGATCAAGAACGCCACGATCTTAGGCGGCATCCGCGCGGCGGAGGCCTACACGGGCGATCTGAACGGCCACCTCACTTATTCGGACAAGTTCGAAAACCTGCTCTTGGCAGTTGGCTGGAGCTGCACCGGTTTCACGCTGGCACCGCTCATCGGCAAACGCATCGCGGAGTCCATTGATTCTAAGAGCCAGTCGCTTAACCTACTGCGGCCGGCAGCGAACTCGGTCGGCGCGCATGTCTAACAAGAAACGCTTAGCCGTACTCGGAGCGGGACCAAAGGGGCTCGCCATCGCCGCCAAGGCGTCGGCATTGCGCCGCTTAGGGTTCCGGGTGCCGCAGGTTTGCCTCATCGATCGGCGAGGCATTGCGTCGCACTGGGTGGCGGATTCGGGGCTTACCAACGGCATGC
>JAYUBV010000216.1:0-6760 GCA_043740655.1 Pseudomonadota bacterium
CCCAGCCCTGCTCATCGCGCAGGTAGTGCCCACCACTATCCGTGGGAACGTATCGCCCTTCCGGGCCGCCACCGTCGAGCACCGTGGCTCGCTGCTGAAAAACCGTATCGTAGAAAAAGTTGACCGCCTTGCGGTGCCGCTCGTGGTACGAGGTCTCGTCGTATCCGCCGTTCACAATCAGATTGACCTTCGCCCCCGCTTTCTTTCCGCCCTCTTCGGCAGAAACCGCGCCGGCAATTAACGCAACGAGACACAGACTTAAGCTTGGCCGCATCCGGGAATGTTATTGCAGGTGACTGAAAGGGTCATGACTCAGCGTATGGTTTCGAATAAATTTTCTCAGCAGTTCAACACCACTTTGATCTCTTTGAGGGAGGATCCTATGAAATTTACCGCAATCTTTTTGAGCGCGTTGCTCTCGGTCGCTGCGTTCGCAAACGAACGGGCGGCGCAAAAAGGCGTGTCCAACGCCGAACAGTTGATCTACTCGGTTCGTCTGAAGATGGGCTACGGACACAGCACGTTCGTGGACACTTTCCCCGAGGCTGGCTCTAGCCCCTTACGGATTAACTTTATAAAAGATTCCAGCTGCCCGCGATCGCCGGGGATGAACGTTTTCGTTCGTCACGCCGACACTGGACGCTGGGAAGCCACCCGTTTGCAAAACATGCTCGACTACTATTCGGGCGGAACGATCGACGCCATTCGTTTCGATATCACGCAGCCATATTACACCAACTTAACCTGCACGTGGAAGGTCTATGCGGAAAACGGTCCGGTAGATCCTCCCGTCGGCGGTCAGGAAGAGATTCTGTTGGGAGCCCTTATCCACAACGGTGGCTTTGCGAAGGAAGTCGTTCTCCCGCTGCAGGCGCCGAAATTCGTGACGCACATCCGCTTCGCGGTTCCCGAGTTCTGCCGCAACTTGCAGATTCTCGAGGCCGCGACGGTCACCGAAGGCATCGCCGATAAGGCGAAGCTGGTCAGCAAAGAGAAACTTATCTTCGCGGTGAACAAGGGTGAAGGCGCGCGCATCTCGAAAGTGACGGCGGCGTTAAACGGAATGCCCAATCAACCCTGCACCATTCCCGTCTACGCGACGGTTAAGTAATCCGATTCTCGTTTCACCAAAGGAAACGGCGTCCCCCGCGCGGGGGACGCCGTGATCCAACGCTTTAAAACGTCAGCTGCGCGCCGAACCCCACATGCGTGAACCAGCTGCTGCTGGGCAGCCCCGAGACCGGATTTCCAAGCCCAAATTTCACCCACGAGATCGGGCCCAACGCCATGCCGTGACCGATGGGGTAGGCACTGCTGCCCTGCAGCTGGAAACCGACAAACAGCTTCGAACTCGTCGAAAATGTGACCGGCAACGGACCGTTAAAATCCCCCATCGGGATCGCGAAGAAGGCGCCGACCTGTAGGTAGTTGATGCTGGAACTAGAAAAAAGATTTCCGCGGTACCGCAGCGCCGCCCCCACCCCGATATCGATAAAGGTGGCGGTAGAGGTCAAACCCACTAGCTTGAGACCACGATTGATGTAATCGACCGATGCATAGAAGCCGAAAACCTCGGTGAGGTAGTAGTCGGCGGTGACCCCGAAGCCAGGAACAACGCGCGCGTCCGAAGTGGTGTTTACCCAACGGTGGACATCGAGCCCCACATTGGCGTGAAGGGTCAAACCGTGGCGCGAGGCCAACACGTCGGAGTCGCTCGGGGCGGCTTTCGGCGGCGGAGCCTCTTCGTCCGCAATCACCAAGGTAGTGAACAACACAATTAAGCAAAGGGCCCAGCAGCGTTTCATTAGTTTCTCCTGTAAGTGCGGGAGAAGGTACCGCGCCAGCGGATCGCCGCCAACTAGTTCTCGCGACCTGGGGTCGACTCCAGCACGCGCATCCGAAATAGCGGCGCCGGAGTGTTGGGGGCGGGATCCACGATGGGCTGCTCCAGTTTATAGACGGTGTAGTTCAGATCGCCCTTACCCATCTCCCGGTGCAACGTGCGTTCGCGCTCGAGCCATTGGCGCAGCTGCTCAAGATACGCCGGATGGCGGGCAAAGAGGTTGCGGATGTAATTGGTCCACGGCTCGGCGGTCACCTTGGGGAACGGCGGCATCAGCCCGTTTTCAATGAGGCAGTCACGTCCGGTAAACGCGCGGCAAAGCGGATCGTAGCTCGGTTCGATGGGGGAGCGGACTATGGTGACGATCTCTTCGTTTTTCACCGGCACCGCGGTGGTGCCGCAGCTGCCGAACATGCACCATTCCTGCAGCGTCTGCGTGGACCCCACTAACGTATCTAACGGCGCCAGGCCCCCGTGCGCTAGCCAGTGCGAAAGAGGAAAGTTACCGCGAATAAGCCGCGAGGCCGACGCCACCGCGAAGATCGCCACGAAGATCGTAAACAGGCGGTACCCCTTATTCGAAAAGCTCACCGCCGCACCTAACCGAGCCAGGTTCGGCAGTTTCCACCGCGGCCGCCAGCTTATCCTGGGCAGATCCTCGTAGGGGAAAAATAGAAAAAGAAAACAGATCATGGAGAGTGAAAAATCCCTCACGTACATCAGCATCCCAAAGGCGGCGTGCAGTCCGAACAGTAGAAAAAAAATCGATCGCCGACACTGGCGCGCGTAAAGCGGAAACAGCAAGAGAAACGGCGCCATGGCTTCTGCCCAGACCGAGCCCCACGTCGACACGCGCCCCATCCACCACGGCAACCAGCCCGCGACCCACTGACCCAACGGAGTGGTGGTGCAGCTCACCTTTAAAACCATTTGCGAGAAATTTCCGCTCGTCCAATCGCCGCTAAACTTCGACAGCGCATTGAACAGGTAGATGCTCGCCAGCTGCAGGAGCAATGGAAAAACCAATCGGGAGCGGAATGAAGTACCCGCGGGAGCCCGCTTGGCCCGCGAATCAAACGAGTAGAAAGCGCCCAGCGGAAGAAACAGCGTCCAGATCACCAGCAGGCGCAGCACCATGTGCCCACCGTGATTTAACGCCCACACCTTGGTGTGGAGCAGTACCAAGCAAGCGGCGGACAACGCGTGCGCTACCGGCGTGAAAAAGCCAACCAGTAGCGCCAGGTATGCTAGCCCCGTCACCGCGAAAAACCCCACCATCGCCCCATCGTTATTTAAGGAGTGCAGTAGACCAAAGGGAAACCACGCCGAGGTGCCATACAGCTGTTCCGGCGGCGGAATCCAGCCCTCCGTCGAGAAGAAGAGCGGAAACACCGAAACGCGACCGGCCCAGTCGTAGAGTAAATACGTCGCTAGCACGATACGAAACAGGCCGAGCGATCGCAGATCTAAAGTGAACCACGCGCGGTCTAAAATCGTCTTCCACGCCTCGGGCGTGGGCTCGCGCTTTCGTCGCCGTAGGCACCAGGCCAGCGCGGCTAGGGTGAGTAGCCCGTAAACTAAAAAGGGGGTGACGGCGCCGAGCCCCTGGCGAACATCCGCATTGCGGTACCAGTTCTGACTATCGGAAATAACCCGCGCGGACGATGGCGTCGGGGCGCAGTAGGCTTCCACTTCGGAAATCGCCACGAGGTCATCGCTGTAACCCACGCGCACCCGCAAAAACCTGGCGGTTTGCGGGGCGAAGCTCACCTCGCGTAGGCGCAGCCCCTCCTTCGCTACGGGAGGCAGAAATTGACTGGCTCGCCAAATCACCTTGTCGTCCGAAAAATCCACGAAGAGTTCGTCGTTGTGATCGGCCTGCAGCCGCACAAACGAAATGGTGGCCGGCTTTCCCAGATCAAAAATAACAGGGTCGCCGGTTAGCAATACGAACGAAGCCTCGCGCGAGTGCCAAGCATATCCTTCGGGTAGCATCACCCCGTCGGTTAGCTTTTCGGGGGCGAACAACGAGGCGCTAGGCTCGGCGGACCTCCCCGCGAGCCAATTTACCGATTCGTTGGCACAGGGGGATGGTTTCATTTCACCCTTAGGGGGTAACCGTTTTGTCCAAGCTATAGGCGGAAATCATATTGTCCCCCATGCGGGGCACCACCAAGAGATTCCGCGGCGCCACGTAGCCGATATCGGCCGAGCCCTTAAAGCCCGTGGCCAAAACTTCCACTTTACCCTTGGGGCTTACGCGAAAAATTTTCCCCGCTACAAAATCGGAGACCAGGTAATCGCCGGCGGTGGTTAGCTCTAGACCATCGAGGTTGCCGAGCGGCTTCTTCGTGATCAGGTTTTTCTTTTTCGTCCTAAGGTCGATGGAAAAAAGATTGCCCGGCGTTTTTACGGACCAGTCGGGTTTGAAGCCCGAGCCCCAGCCCACGACGATAAGCTTGTTGCCGTTCACCAGGAGTCCGTTCGGGGCCTCTAAGATAGGCCCTTCGAGAAACACCGACGGCTTTTCATCTTTAATCTGAAAGATCTTACCCTTTACGGTGTCCGACACGTAAACGACGCCGTGCTTATCGATGGCGACGTCATTTAAAAAGGATGAGCCCGGTATCGGAATGCGTTTCATGATCTTGGCGGAGGCCACGTCAATGCCGACCATCTCGTCGATGTCGGCCACCCACAGCATGCCCTTGTGCGATCGCATGCCCTTGGGTGCATTGAGTCCGCCCACCCATTTCAGCTCCACGACTTTTCCGTGCACGGTGTACTGCTGGATAAATCCGTTGGCGTCTTTTTCAGTAGGGTTACCGTTGATGTTGGAGATGAAGAGAAAACCGGACTCGGCGTCGTAGTAAGCGCTCTCGGGCTGGGCGCAGCCGTGGCAAACTTCCCAGAGGGCACGACCTAGACCCGGCTCGGACAAGGCCTTCGTTGCCGATGCCGCGCGCACCGAGCCGGTTAAGCATAGAGAAAGTACGGTGATGGCCCGCCAGAACGACATAATTCCCCCAAAGATACCTTTGAGCCGAACTATATCAGACTGTTTGGTTAACTCGACTGACCGAGTGCCGTATAATTTAGGCAATGCGATCGGTCGCCTTACTCCTTTGTTTCTTTCTCCTGTTCACCACCACCGCATCGCACGCCGATCGGGCCGTCGATTGTATGCGCGATTTACCCCGTTTGGCGGAGCCTCCCTTCGATGCCTCGGTCGAGATGGAAATGAATCTGACTCCGGAGGTGATGCAATTCATCACGTCTACCGACGGCACGTTGAAGCCGTTTGGTCGATTGTCGCCGCGGACGAAGCAGTGGATCAAAGAGCACAAACCTGAATACCAAAGTGATCCCGGCGCGCTGCCGTGGGACGAGCTTCCCTTCGACGAGAAACAGTTTTTGATGAGACGCCGCGCCAGTCCGGATGGCTTCTTTAGGAACCGAAACATTCGCGGCACGAAGGTTCGCGACCAGGTCGAAGTTGTGTACAAGAGCAACACGGTGTTCCTGGGGAAAGAGTACAAGCGGGGAAGGCATACGCTCGACACCAAAGACTTCATGCTGCCGCACGTGGAGTACGGCGATCCCAACCACATGAAAGATGCCAGCGACGTGGAGCTGCACTTCCGAGTGCGGCAAAGTGCGGGGGCGGCCGGTCGAGATGCGTGGACGCTGCTAGAGGGCATGAAGATAGCGCGCAACCATCAGCACATCCACATGGTGGCCAAGATGCCCGTCGAACGTCTGCGCCAAGATCCGGCGTTAGAATCCCTTCGCTACGCGGACTTCGTACGCCGGGTGAATCTGCTAGCCGAGATGAACTCGATGCTGGAGGGGACCGAGATCTTTAAGCACAGTGACGGCGTGGCGGACTATTTCGCGTTTCTAGACCGCGCCGATTACACGAGCTTACAAACTTTTTTCTTGAACGTGGCCCGGGGCCAAAGTCAAAACACCCGTAGTCGATTCAAGATGGGTTGGGTCGGCTTGAGTGCGGGCAACAAATACGATAAGCCCGGCTTAATCGGGCTAGAGTACCGGGCCATCGACGACATCAGCCCCCCCGAGCTGATGGAGGCCACGCTAAATGGAATTCAGCACGCCCTCACCCACGACAACTTGGGCATTTCGGCCGCGGACTTTAAGGCGTGGCAAGGTAATGGACCGAACCGCGACCAGGTAGCGGCATTGGTTTACCACGGCGGGCTGGTCTACGTGACCGGCCTGACCCCATCGCAAAAGCAGAACCTAATGACCGTGCTACGGAAGAACGAGGGGGTGAAGATGCTGACCTTCGACTGGGCGGGGGACCCGATGTTTTACGGTAAGCCCGAGCGGATAGCTCAAGTACAGGCCGCCCAGCTCACCGCCCAAATAAAAATTGGCAACGGCCACGCCGCGGACCGCGTGCTGCACGACTTCGTACTCGACTCCGGACTGTACCAAGCCACCGTCGAGTCGCTGAACATGCCCGGGCTGGTCCGCTTGGCCCAAGCGGTGCCGCGCCGATAAAAAAAAGGGCCAGAGTCTATCGACCCGGCCCTTCCTTATTTTGAATGTCCGCCCCTAAATTATTTGCAGACGACCTGGTACGATCCGCCGTTCTGCATCGGCATCACCTTCGTGCTGACGCCCTTTTTAATATTCTCCAGCGAGATATGCATCGGGTACGTCACGTAGCCCAGCGTCGGCTTTTTCGTATCCGGATCCAAGATGTGTTGGTTCGCCAGCGGCTCGGCCACGTTCACCTTAAGGTGCGTGTATTCGCTCGCGCCCGGTTTCGCGGCAAGTGACGCGGAGACGATGAAAACGCGGTTAACCGCATGCTTGAACGTGTGCTGAACAATGTTCTTCAACAGGTGCGGCTTTGGGGCCGCCGAGAACGCCAGGTACTGGCCCTTG
>JAYUBV010000217.1:0-1997 GCA_043740655.1 Pseudomonadota bacterium
ACATGAATGAGCCTTTCAAAATGAAGTGTTACGCCTTTTTAGAAGCAAGGGCGCCTCCTGGCAACGACTCGCTTCGTTAAAAAAGGCGTCTAGAAGGCCTAGGCGGGGGTAGTGGCTATGCTGCCACCCGCATTGAAGGCGCGGACGCGGAAGAAGTAGCGTTTGGCGGTGTCGGTGGGAACCCCGTAAAGCCCTTCGGCGCAGTTCACTTCACCGTGAATGTAGAAATCACCGTCCGCCGACTCTGACCATTCCACGAGGCAGCCGTCGGTGGCGACACCCGAGTGCTTCCAGCTGACCAGGTGCGCCTGGGTCACGATGGTGACCCGTGCATTGGTAGCGACGGCGGGAATCGCCGGCAGTACCGTGATAATGGAAGAAGACGACGTCGCGGAATTTCCGCCAGTATTGAAAGCCAGCAGGCGGTAAGAAACGGAGGTCGACGCCGCCAACCCGCCGGTGGCGAAAAATACCGAACGATCCGCAGCGGCGAGGGTCGCCACATCGAGCCAGGGGGCAGCCGGAAGCTGGCGCTGAGCCGTGAATCCCGTTTGGTCGCCAACCGAGTAGGTGTAATCAAGGCGCACGTAATCCGCCGACACGACCTTCGCCACGACGTTTTGGGGAATTCCCGGCGGCAGCGGCAAGGTCGTGGACGATCCCGCGGAGGTATACGCTGAGGCTCCGAACGCATTTACGGCGTACACGCGGTAGTAGTGCAATGTGCTTGGACTCAAACCCGTGTGCGAATACGCGTTGCTACCCGCAGGCAGCGTAGTCAACAAGCTCCAGTTCGTGCCGTTGATCGAATGCTCGACCTTGAAACCAGTTTCGTTGTTGATCGCCGCTGTCCACGCCACGTCGACGCGGGTAGCCAAAACCGTGGTCACGGAGAGGCCGGTAGGGGCGGACGTCGTCAGTTCGGGCGGAAGCGGAGGTATGCGCCGACTCTCCTACCGCGTTCACGGCCGTCACTTTGAAATCGTAGAGCGTATTCGTCGACAAACCGGTGACCCGGTAGCTCACCACTCGGGCTGCGGTCGTCGTGACCAGCGCGTAGGCGCCACCGCCATTTAGCCGGCGGTACACTTTGAAACCCGTTTCGTTCGCTATTATCGAGCCGCGCGAGCTGCACTTGTGTCGTACCCGCCGATTGCGCGTTCAGCGCTCCAAGGACAACCGCTGCTGCCGCACACCTTGATCGGAATGACCTTAGCGCTAAAGGCGATACCGGCCATGCCAATCGAGTTATTGGCCGCGGCCGCGATGGTTCCCGTGACGTGGGTGCCGTGGCCTTCACCGTCGGCGGTGTTCGCGTTGTTGTCGTAAAAGTTGTAGCCCGTGAGCAGCTGCCCCGCGAGATCCGGGTGGCCCGCGTCCACGCCGGTGTCGAGCACCGCCACTACCGCACCTATCCCGGTGGCGATATCCCAGGCGCCAAACGCGTTAATCTTGTAATGGCCCCAAAGATCTTTGTACGTCCGCCCGTACGATCCGCTCGATACGAGTAAGGGATCGTTCGGTATCTGATGAGGGAAAAAGAGAAAGTCGGGCGACACCTCGACATCGCCGAGATCCCCATCCGCTTTCATCTGCTCAATGGTGGCTAGTGTTTCGGCGAGGGCCTCGTCTTCCGGTTTATCCCCATTGCCCCATTCGAGAGTGTTGAATTTCTCGCATCGGGCGCCCAGCGCGCACGGTACAGCGTCGACCGCGACCTCCGTCGCGGCGCTCGCCGTGTTGTTCGACTTCGGAAATGGCATCGTCGTTAAATGTGAAAACCCCACGGTCACTGAGCTGCGCTTAAGCTGCACCATTCCCAGCGACATGCCCGACGGCCGTCCCCAATTGAAACTGGTCATGGACGATCGGACGCTCGCGCTAAAGAAGGACGGCGTGCTCCCAGAAATCAAAGTGCGAATGGACCGAACGCTAGCGACCCTACCGCGGTTGACCGCCCCCGCCGCATCCAGCTCGTTCACGATATCGTCGGTGGC
>JAYUBV010000218.1:0-1994 GCA_043740655.1 Pseudomonadota bacterium
GCGACCCTCGACAAGGCGGTAACCAAAACCCTGGACGCGGGCAAGACCCCCGTCCTGCTGCTGGACCTGGATAGCACACTGTACGACACGTCCAAACGGAATCACGTCATCCTTAAGGAATGGCTGGAAGCTAAGAAGCCACAGGATCCGGTTTACTCCGCCCTGGCCGGCATGAAAACGGACGTGCGGTTCTATTCGATGGCCGATCTGTTCGGCAGCATCGGGTTGTCGCTGGAAGACGCGGCGACTAAGGCCCACTGGGAGGATCTAAAGGAGTACTGGAAGGCGCGGTTCTTTACCGACCCCTACGTTCAGTACGACCAGCCTTACCCGGGCAGCCCCGACTTCGTGCGGGCCTTGTTCCAGCTGGACGTCGTAGTGGCCTACCTGACCGGCCGAGATCGTCCGGGCATGGAAAAAGGCACGCTGCAGACGCTGCAACGCGATGGCTTTCCGATGCCGAACGGCCACAATGTTTTCCTCCATATGAAGCCCGAGCGTGAAGGGGACGACTTTCTCTATAAGATGGGGGAGCTGGAGAAAATTGAAAAGCTAGGCGAAGTCGTGGCGTCGTTCGAGAACGAGCCGAAAAATTTCATCGGCATCTGCCACAAGTTCCCACGCGCGATCCACGTGTTCGTAGATTCCGTGTGTAGCGATCACCCGGCTTTACCGGCCGAAGATGCGTACTTGCTGGAGAGCTGGGCCATAAAGCGGTCGCGCACCCGCTCGTAAAGGGCGTGGGGCTCGACTCCGTTGGCTACCAGCGTGGCGACGACGGCGGTCACCATCATGGGAAAGATCGCCGAGTGGCGATCGGTCATCTCGAGTACTAGAACGAACGCCGTAAACGGCGTGCGCATGATGCCCGATAAAAATCCAATCATGCCGAGCAGTATCATGAGGTTCACGTTGGGCCCGGTATAGAGGGTGGAGGCAATCTTACCCCCGATCGCGGCCCCTGCCGCTAGAGACGGAGCAAAGACACCGCCCGCACAGCCCGACATCATCGAAATCACCGGCATCACCAGGCGAGACACCACCACGAGCCAATCCGGATTCTTGTTTTCTTTGAACAAAAGTTCAGTCGTCATCTCCATTCCACTACCTAGCGAGTAGGGTCCGACGTAGAGGCCCGCTAGCGCCACTACCAACCCAACGGTTGCGGCCAGCCACGCCTGCTGCTTGAAAGATAGGGACGCGGCGAACTTTACGCCCATGAATATGGCCCGGCCGAAGTAGGCACCCGCCAACCCCGTGACGACGCCAACGAAGATTGCCCACGGAATGATGGCGGCCTTCACCGGTAAAAACTTGGGGTAGCCGAAAAACAGGTATGGCCCCAGTAGCCATTGCGAGACTAAACCCGCGATGATCACGGCGGTAATAAGATGGGTTTTGAATTTTTGGAAGTGGGCGTGCGATAGCTCTTCGATCGCAAAAACGATTCCCCCCAGCGGCGTGTTGAACGCGGCGGCGATTCCGGCGGCACCGCCCGCAATGAAAAGCGATTGGTAGCTAATGTCCCACAGCTTGCGGAAACGCCAGCCGACCCAAAAGAAGATGCCGGCAGCAATGTGGATAGTGGAACCTTCCCGGCCGATCGCCCCGCCCGCCAAAATGAAGCATAGGGAGCTAGCCAGCACGACGAAGATCGTGCGCATTCCCACCAATTCCCGCAGGGCGCCGTCGGCAGGATGTTGTTCCCAGTTGACCGCGGTGATGACCTGAGGAATTCCACTACCCCCGGCGTAGGGGGCAAACCGTTTCACTAGCCACCAGCCGAGCCACGTGAGCCCGGGCGCCAAGGCAAGAAAGGTGTACGGCTTGTGCACCAACATCCAACGGTGGTACTCGGAAAACAGGTTGAAAACTTCGGCGTAGAAGACGGCGAAAAAGGCCACCGCCATGGCGCCGGTCCAATAGATCAACGCCTGCAAGCCCGGATGCGTTCTAAGAAACGCTTCGATTTGGGAGCGAACCTCTAGGGACTG
>JAYUBV010000219.1:0-1990 GCA_043740655.1 Pseudomonadota bacterium
GTACTGCCCGTGGTGCCCTGGTCGATTGCCAAAATGTAACGCTGCATGGGGCGTACTGTAGGGGCCGTTCTTTCCCTTTTCAAGTTGCACCAGTCCCAAAGTGGAATCGCCGAAACGGCCCATCAGAAGGCCCATTCCGGCTCAAACACGATGGCACGGGAGTTGCTCAAGGGGGTTGCAAGCCGAAAGGCGCAAAACTTTTAGGAGTCACTTATGAAAAATGGAATGAAGTTGGGTTTGGTTGCGGTCGCCCTGATGTCGGTATCCGCGTTTGCTGATTTTCGTCCGGGCCGCGTTCGCCCCATCTCGAAGATCCAGCTGGAACAAATTGAAGGCGATGGCCGCTATCCCCTCCCGGTGGAATTGACCGTGAACAAACAAGACGGCGCCACAGGCGTAGCGGGTTTCACGCTGCTCGAAGACAAAGGTCTCCGTTGCGTAACCACTCCTTGCCCGAGCCATCAGACCACACAGTTTCACGTCACTAACGTTTCGAAAAGCCGCGCCGGCAGCATCGTCTACACCGCTAGCACGGACCGGCCGTTCATCATGGGCATTATCGTCCCGCGCCCCGGCCACGTGACCCGCACGATTGAAGTGAGCGACCACACGAACAACAAATTGGCCCGTCACAAGTTCCCGTGGATCCTCAAAATCAAAGGTCTACACGACATTCACACCTACGGCGGACACGCTGAGCCGGTCTACACGACCCAATCGGTCGGTGGTTCCAACGTAGAGTAAGTTTCCTGCCATCTGGCTGTTAAAGAAGGCGGAGGGGCCCGGTTGGGGACCTTCCGCCTTTTCTTTTTTCGTGCTATCCCGCCCATACGTGAAATCCCCCCTAAAAGCGTCGAGCGAGCTGACCAAGCTGTTTCAAATCGCCTTCGACGAGTTCCATTCGCAGTTCCACCTGGAGCGGGACCCAATTTTCCACGTTCATCGCTATTCGCGCCCCGAGGATCAGGAGGTAGTCGGGCTGATTGCCGCGATTTTAGCCTACGGGAACGTCACCACGATTTTAGGCAGCGTGGGGCGGGCGTTAGCGGTTTTGGGCGACCATCCGCGCCGTACGGTCAGCGTTGGCTTCGCCACGAACCCGTTGCCGGCCTTTCGACACCGATTCACCACCGGGGAAGACCTGTGGGTGGTGTTCGAACGGTTGCGGGCGGTGTACGCAGTTCACCCCACGCTGGAAGATTTTTTCCTGGAGGGGGCCCAGGGGAAAGCGATGGAGGGGATGTTATCGAGCTTCATCGACCGTTTCTTCGCGCTGCCGGTTCCCAGTGCGGTAAGCGCCATTGAAAAGCGGCGCGTGCGGAGTTTAAAGTACCTCATCCCGCACCCCTCCCGGGGCAGCGCCTGTAAGCGACTACACCTGTACCTGAGGTGGATGGCGCGGCCGGCGGACGGAATCGATCTGGGGCTGTGGAAAAAATTGGGCCCGACGCCGCTGCTGCTGCCGGTGGATACGCACCTACTGAAAGTGCTGCGCGATCTGAAATGGACCAAGTCCAACGTTGCGAATTGGAAAGTGGCGGAGGCCGCCACCGAATTTTTAAAATCCATCTCTCCGGAAGACCCGGTGAAGTTTGATTTCTCGCTCTGCCACCTCTCGATGAGCCGGCACGGCATTAAAGAGTACTGGAAAACCAAGCGAGGGCTTTTATGACGAAACGCTGGAATGACGATCCGTTCACAAAAAAAGCCCAACGTGAAAATTACGAAGCCCGCTCGGTTTATAAACTGGAAGAGATCGATCGCCGTGAGCCGATCCTCAAAGGCGCCGTGCGCATCATCGATCTCGGCGCTTCGCCGGGATCGTGGGCCCAGTACTGCCTCAAGAAACTTCCGGGCTGCCAGATACTGGCCATCGATCTCTCTCCCCTGCGCGTGCAGGACAAACGTCTGAAGTTCGTGCAGGCCGATATCAACGAATTCAATTTCACCGAAGCGATGGGCGGCAACCAGGCCGACGTCGTGCTTTCGG
>JAYUBV010000220.1:0-6710 GCA_043740655.1 Pseudomonadota bacterium
CCTTCGTAGTGCAAGGCCTTCCACAGGTCGGCAAAGCCGTGGGTGTGCATCGCCAGCAGGATGTGTTGGGCCTCGTCCCGCCACGGTTCGTGGTAGGCCACGTGGAAGGCAAAAACTCCGAACGTCTGTAGCGTGAGTAGCGTTAAGAAGAACCACGTCAAGGAAACGTCCGATGGTCGTGGCGGTACAACGGGGGCAGCCGGCTCACGCGGACCTGACGGGGAAAATCTTGCCGGATAGCGATATGGGAATACTCCCAGCGTGGATCGGACGCGTAGGGATGTCGGTACCACGTTTGACGAATTTGCTTTAGTTCGCGCAAATCCCGATTGGGAATCACGAAGAGAAGGCTGGGCGGGGCAATCAGCGCGGGCTTCTTCTCGCGCAGGTCCGCAATCAGATCAAACGGGGGCATGTCCACTTTCGTGGCGGCCCACTCTACGAATTGCTTTTGGCGCGTATCGTCCGACTCTAGATAACCCGCGAAGAAAGAAGCGTTGGGGGCCGCGATGGGATGGCGATCGTACGGCAGCAGAACCGTAGCGCCCGGTGGTACGTGCGAAAGTAGCGTAGTCTTTTCCAGGTAAACGGAAAAAATATCGTGCTCGCGAAAGAACCAATTACGGAGATCCGTCGCCATGGTGGCCATGCTCCACGCAAATACCACGATTAGAGCCGGCTTGAGCGTAGCCTCGGCGCCGGCCCATGAAAATCGGCGGCCTGCCTCGATCACGCCGAAGAGCAGGATCAGCACCAATGGCATAAAGTTTTGCGGATAGGTGTGAGGGTAAGAAAGGCCAATGGACCCAAAGAACACCAACAGAATAAGGCCCGTCCAGTAGAGGTTCTCCACCCGTTTTTCGGGTAGGTGACGCCGGTAAAACTCGCAAAGGAGGAGGGAGGCCACGAGCGGGACGGCGGTAAAGAAAGTGCGGTTCCAGTAGAAGCGACGCAACTTCGGCGGGTCGCCGATCCTCTGCAATCTGGCGGAGAAGAGCAGAACGCGCACGTAGAAATCGTGGGCGGTGAGTCCATCGATCCGCAAGTAAACCGCCACCGCCGTGACCGCGCCAATCGCAAAAATGAACAGCGATTTTACCGTTGCGGCCTTCGACTGTCCCCGCTCGTTCAGGAGGAAGAGGGGGGACAGCAAAACGAAACGAGGGCTTGCGTAGAGACTCCAGCCGTAAAGCGCTCCGGCCGCTAGCGTGCCCATCACCGTTTCCGCCGTAGAGTAAGCGTTCCGTAGCCGCAGGGTCCTAGCTATCAGCCATGCCAGCGCGAAGAGGGCCGCGGAAATGGTTTCGGGGCGGATGATGAAATTTTCGTTCATCATTAAGTTGCTGGTTGCGAACGTGAGCACCGCCGCGCAAAAAGGAATTCTCGCTTCATCGGCGGTGGCGGTGAGGCGCAAGGATTTCCACAGGCACCAGGTAATGAGCATCACGCACGAGAGGGAGACTAGGCGCCCCCAAAAGAGCACGGCGACCCCTTCGCCGCCCATTCGGTAGAACAGACCCAGCACATCCCACAGCATCGGAGAGTGGTGCTGAAAAAAATCGGTAAATGGCGCCAAACCTTGTACCGCGATAAGCCACGCGGCATGGCAGTGTTCGGTTTCGTCGGGGCGGGATCCGCCCTGAAAGTAGGTGATGAAAAACCACATTGTGATCGCAGCGATGCCGAAATGACGGAAAACGGTTTCTTGAGAGATGGGTTTTCGCATCGTGTGGTTTGGGGCGATAGGAAAAATATACTTTAGCCTGGGCTATTTCGGCAAAGGCGAATAGCGGCGCGTGACAGGTTGAGTCAGGGGATGGGCTACGCGTGCGGCCTACCCAGTGGACGCGGACCGTGGTTCGATGAGTGGCGGTGAACGTTCTTCTCTACCAGCCACATCGTTATTGCCTTACCGAAACGTTCATACGTGCGCATGCCGAGTACTTACCCTTTCGCGTGAGTGTAATTCACGGATTTCCCGCGCAGCGTGAGGGGGTCCGGCTGCTCGCCGATACCGCGCCCCAGCGTGCGTTGCGAAAAGTGGATCGCTTACTACGTCGTAAGGACTCCTCGTGGGAGATGACGCGTTCGGTGCGGGAGGCGATTCGCCGCTATCGCCCCGAGGTAGTGCTGGCCGAATACGGCCCATCGGGCGTGCTCGTGCGCGAGGCGTGCGAGTTGGCGGGCGTTCCTCTCGTCGTTTGCTTTCACGGATTCGATGCCAGCGTTCACGAGGTGCTCAAAGCGAACGAAAAGAGTTACCGCGAACTTTTCCAATCCGCGCACGCCGTGGTCGCGGGTTCGCGCGCGATGGCGGATCGTTTGCGCCGGCTAGGGGCGGGCGACGTCGTTCGTTTGATTCCCTACGGAGTCGACGTCGAAAGGTATTTGCCGGGCGAGCCAGAAAAAAATCCGGCCACGTTTTTGGCGGTCGGACGTTTCGTGGAAAAGAAGGCCCCGTATCTGACCCTGGCCGCCTTCGCCCAGGTCCTCCGGCAAAGGCCCCAAGCGACGTTGCGTCTGATCGGCGACGGACCACTGTTCGGGGTGTGTCAGGATTTAGTGCGCGCCTGGGGACTAGAGGACGCCGTAAAGTTTTTGGGCCCGTTACCCCAGGAAAAGGTGGCGGCCGAGCTGGGCCGAGCCCGCGCCTTTTTGCAGCACTCCATTGAAGCCACCGACGGGGATTGCGAAGGGCTGCCCATCGCCATTTTAGAGGCCGGGGCGATGGGGCTCCCCACTATTTCCACCCGGCACGCCGGGATTCCCGATGCGGTGTTAGAAAACGAAACCGGGCTATTGGTGGATGAGAAAGACGTAAACGGGATGGCCCAAGCAATGATTAGTCTGGTCGATGATCCGGCTCGGGCCGGTCGCTTGGGGAGAAAGGCTCGCGTTCGGGTGGCCACTTATTTTTCCATGCGCGGGCAGATTGCGGAGCTAGCGGCGTTGTTACGCCAAGCCGCGGCGGCTAAGGCATCTCCGGTCAGGGCCACTTTCCCCCGAGGTCCTAGGCCCTCCACTAGGCTAACGGCCGATTCCTTTTCGCCTTTTTAATCCTTCATTTTGTGTGGTATCCCAAACCCTCTTTTCTAAGAGTGGCTGGATAGCTCAGTCGGTAGAGCAAGGGAATCATAATCCTTTGGTCGGGGGTTCAAGTCCCTCTCCAGCTACCATAAAAAGGGGACGTCCTTTGGGACGTCCCCTTTTTTATTTGATGGCGGGACTTGAAGCGTAGGCGGTGGAAAACACGAAGTGTTTTTCAAACCGACACCAATTTATTGGTGTCGGTTAGCCGAAGGGGGGCCGGCGCAGGTGATGGCCCGCGAAAGCGGGTCAGCGACGTAGTGGGCAAGTCCCTCTCCAGCTACCACTCTTTTCCGTGGGAGATTTGCCCCCCACTCTCCGGCAAACCGGGACATTTCGCCGCACTTTCCTTAACCCACATTCCTAACTCACTGAGAACGTTTCCTTTTTCCGATGGTGTTACGCTTGCAGTTTCTATTCTTAAATGGCTCTATACAACCCAAGGAGAATTCAAATGAAATTCACGCTAAGTCTGTTCCTGTTAGTCGGTTCTTTGTTAGGCACGTCGGTCATCGCGAATGATGCCAAGCCCTGCCACGTTATTAAGGAGGCTTGCGAGGCCGGCGGTTATAAGAAGGGCGGTCACAAGACCGACAAGAAAGGATTAAAGGTCGACTGCATTCAGCCCATCATGGCTGGCCAGACCGTCGCCGGCGTCAACGTAACCGCCGACCAGGTCGCCGCCTGCAAAGCCAAACATCCCAATTATGGACAGGGCAAACATAAGTAAGCTTAGAATTTGATGACGCCGGCCCTCCCCGAGGAGGGCCGGCCCTCGATACCCCGGGGGAGACTTCAGCCCAAAATTGACACCTGGCGTTAAAACCCCGTTTCTGGTATATTCCCGACCACTTCAAGCAAACGGGCAGACTCTTTTGGGGAACGTAAAGTGGTACGTATTAAACACGCCACGGCGAAGGTCGTGACCATCGGGCTATTGTGTATGGCGCCAGCCGCCCAGGCCTGGGGCCCGTACGCCCATCAGCAGATCCACCGCCTGGCCCTACGCCTGACCACCAATTCTCAATTCCAAGCCTGGTTATTAAAGAATGAGCTCTCTGGGCTCCGCATGAGCATGACCCCCGACATCGACTGGAAAGTTTTTGGCGCCGTCCCCTCGGACCCCTCCGCGGCGTCGTGGCAACGAATGGCCAATCAGGTGGAGGCGGCGACCCACTTTTTTGACTCGGATATCTTCTCGCGTGGAGTGGGTGCCGACGGTCGTCCCGATTTCTCACACCTTTACGGTGTTACCGACTACGCCGACGCCCGCGCGATCCTGGCCACGACCGTAGCTAATAACCGCCGCTTCCTCGAAAACTCGGCGGCTAGCCGCAAGCTCGTCGACTGGAATCAGCCGCTCGTTCCCCAAATGGCCTCCCTCGGTACCGGCCCCTGGCGAATTCTACAGCTGACCGAATCGGCAGTCCGCTCGCTCGAAGCGGGGCAGCAGACTAAGGCCTTGCTCTACCTGTCGGCGCTGGGCCACTACCTGGCGGACATGGCGGTCCCCGAGCACACCTCCGTCTATTTCGACGGGAATTCGTCCAAAGCCAAAGGGGTGCACTTAGGTTTTGAGATGAAGATGCTCGACTGGCTGGCGGGTCAGAGTGGCGCGGTGAAAGATCCCCAGACCGAGCTATACCCGCATTTCGCGGCCACCGAGGCCGACGTGAAAGCGCGCCTGGAAACAACCGCCTCGTTCCGAGGGAAGGAAGACATTTTGCGGGCGGTGCTGGATCTGGTGGCGGAAGGGTACCCGCTGTTGGAGCCCCTGTCCCGTGCGTTTGAGAAAGCCAAGGAGTCTTCTGAAAGTGGAGACCCTATCTGGTCCAAATTCCTCCAATCGCGTCTGGCGTTGCCGCGCGGAGAAGAACTAACCGTGCACAAGGCCGCCCTAAAGCGCATGGCCGACGCCACCCAGATCATCGCCGCCACCTGGAACTACGTATTTGAAGAGGCCACCCGCCGCCGCAATGGGGCGCCAGTTCTCGACGGTGAAGTCCCCTTCGATCGCAACCGGGCTATCTTCGAGTACGCTTATCCGCACTACCTGAATAAACCGGTGCGGGTGACCCATCCGAACGTCGTTCCGTTCCGCCGAACGCGTGCGGCCGGGAGCTGCGGTTCGCTCCTTTCCAAAATTGGCGAGACCTCCTGATTTCCTTGTGCTATTCCCCATTCCCATGCAGCTACGTAATCTCGTCGGTTCATTTGTCTTATTCGTGACCGCCTCCACGGGGGCCGCCACCTACACTAATCCGGATCGCGCGTTCCACTTCGATTACGATGAGAATGTGTGGGATGTGGTGCCGGGCAAAGCGAATGATAAACGCCCGGGCGAGGCGGTGGATAAGTCCATGGCGGATCGCATGATGGTTACCGTGCAGCGGAAACTTGCGGACGACAAACACCACGCGCGGTTTAGCGTTGTTGTCGACCCCGTCGACAAGTTCGGAAAGACCGAAGCGGAACGACTTGTCGGCTACCAGAAGCACGCCGTGGAATTCATGAAGGGGCAGCGCTTTCACATCATCGAGGTGAAAAAGGCTCAGCTCGGGAAGTTGAAATATCCTGCGTTCGAAATTCTGGCGCACCAGCGGGACTTTGGTCTCTATTTTCGGCAGGTCGTGGTTCTGGTCGGCCAGGAAGCGTACCTGCTTACCGCGGCCGCGCGTACCGCGAAGTTCCCCGAGTACGCGGCCGACATCAATCACTTCTTCGATACCTTCGCCCTAAAAAGCACGCCGTGATGCTTTCCCGCGGACTGGTGCAGGTGGCGGGAATTCGTGATGCCGACGAAGCACGGCGCATTGGCACGTTAAAACCGCACGTGATGGGGTTGCCGTTCCGGCTGTGTGGACGTCCCGAAGATTTCGACGAGAAAGGATTTGCCGAGGTGCTCGCGGCGATTCCGCCGACCGTCTTCACCGTGTGGATTACCTACCTAGACAAGTTCTCGGACTTAGAGCCCGTCATTCGGCACCACCACCCGAAGGGCTTGCAGCTCCACGGTCAGGCGACGCCGGACCTGCTGCTGCGTTTGCGGGCGGCGTTTCCCGGATTGGCGCTGTGGAAAAGTGCGGTCGTAGGGAAGGGGGATCCGATCGAACTTGAAAATGAAGTGCGATCTTTTGCGCACCTGGTGGACGCCTTTTTGACCGACACGTGGGAGCCGGAGACGGGCAAATCCGGAGCAACCGGTAAGGTTCACGATTGGTCCATCTCGCGCCGGCTGGTGGAGGTTTCGCCCAAACCCGTCATTCTAGCGGGCGGACTCACGCCGGAAAATGTAGCGCGGGCGATTGCCGAGGTGAAACCCTGGGGGGTGGATGCCCATACGGGGTTGGAAGGTATGGACGGCGCGAAGGATCCGAAAAAGGTAGCCGCGTTTCTGGCTAATTCGCGGGACGCGTACGCGGTTTAAACTACGGCCTGGGATAGGTCGACCGGGGAGGGAAAGGCGGGTCCATACCATCTCCGCAGGGCCAGACCTTCGACTCTCTTCTCCGTCGATATCGCCCGAGGCACGACGGAGAAGAGAGTCGAAGGTCTGGCCCTGCGGAGATGGTATGGACCCGCCTTTCCCTCCCCGGTCGACCTATCCCAGGCCGTAGTTTAAA
>JAYUBV010000221.1:0-1983 GCA_043740655.1 Pseudomonadota bacterium
CAATGCCTTCGAGGTCGTTGTCGCGCATCCTGATTCCAAGCAGCCGAGCCTCATGCAGATCGTCGAAATCGGTCCCGACGGAAACGCCACGACGAAGACCCTCCCTACTTTCCCG
Source organism: Pseudomonadota bacterium (assembly GCA_043740655.1). Classification (GTDB taxonomy): domain Bacteria; phylum Bdellovibrionota; class FAC87; order UBA2466; family UBA2466; genus JBGSST01. Next base: position 116 of record JAYUBV010000221.1, read on the forward strand.
GGGTTGCCGAAGCAAGTACCCACCATAGATGCCAACGGCGATCGCATCGTCCTACCCGACGAAAATACGGGGGAGGTGGTGGTGTACGAGTGGCGAACGGGAAACACCGTGCGCTTCCCAGCCCCGCGACCCCAAAAAAACATGGTCCGGCCACATGCCCACCTGCATCCTGGAGGAAAAGAGATCGCGGTGCTATCGATCGACAACAAGAAAAATGTCCACCAGGTTCACTGGTACGATCTCGCCACGCAGAAAAAGCTGGGCGAGTTCACCCTGCCGCTCGAGTCGCTGGCGTTCTCTCCCGACGGCAAATCGTTCGTGGTACGCTCTCACGACAGCGTGCGGGTCATCCCGCTAGGGAAACTACTTCCCGACGTAACCCGTCCGTAAACGATCGCGGTATAATGGGAGGCACCCATGGCTTCCTACTGTCTCCCATTTCGCCGCGTCGCCCTAATCATCGCCCTTTCCGCCGCCCCCGCGCCCGCCGTTAAGAAGGAAGCCATCTGCCGAATGGCCTTCTACGCCGTCTCGGCAACCCCCGAAGAATCGCAGGCCCTCGCGGTGTCCACCTACATTTCACTACTCGACCTGCCCCGTGAATCGGAAGCTCGCCAACGGTGGATGGCCGCGATGGTGAAGGCGGAAGATCCGTTCGTCGTGCCCGAAGGCGAAGCCCACCTCGATGGGGCCCGCAAACCACTCGCCGAATTTAGGCGCATGCTGGAAAAGCTGGACTGGGAAACGCCGGAGCTACGAACCCGGATGCTGGAGGTCGTTCGCCAAAGAGTCGGCGGGATGGACACAGCGCGGGAACAGGTTGCGATCACGGTGAAAGAAACTCCCGGCATCAAGAACCTCACCGTTACGGAGGGTCAGTTCACGAAAATAACTCCCGATGGCCGTTACTACCTGACGATCGGAAAAAACCCCAACGGCGATGCCGTAGTCGACGTGCACGACACGGTAACGGGCAAGTCCGAAAGTACCGTATTGGAGAACGCGATGGGTGCCCACCCCTACACCGCCGATCTGAACAGCGACGGCACGAAGCTAATCGTGAATGCCAGGGAGTCTGAGGGTATCGAAGCGCTGCAGGTCCACGATTTCGTAAAGGGGGAGCTCAGCCCGAAAGGGGTACGGATTCCACTCAAACGATTGAATGCAATTAATCCATTCGATCGACGTTCACCCCAGAGGTTAGAGCCGCTACACAACCCCAACTGGCTGGTCGCCGAGATGAACTACCGCACGACGAGTAAAATCGAGCTGGTCGACTTGGCGAAGGGCGCCCTGTTTCCGCTCTCGGCGCAGTGGGAGTACGGCACCATCGTGGCCATTCCCGGACGAAACGCCATCGCGGTAATCCCTCGCGACCAGCGGCCTGAGAATCGTAAATTGTTGGTGGCCACGGTCGGTAATGAGGGGGCGACCACCGTCCAGGAATATCCCATCCCCGTCACGATGGTGGACCCCGACATCAACACTACGCAGGGCGACTGGATCGTGGTTCGAGACTTCCGCACGCGGACGATGCAGCTCTACGGGCCAAACGGAATAAACGAACCGCTTAAAGTGCATTTGCCGCAACCGGAACAGTTTCAAGGTCACGCGTTGATCCATCCGAACGGCAAAGAGTTCGGCATCCTATCCATGCACAAAGAGAAGAACCAGTTTCAGGTCTTTTGGTACGACATGAAGACGAAAGAACGCATCGGCGAGATGTTCATTCCCGTCGGCGTTTTTAAGTTGACCCCCGATGGAGAAGCGATCGTGGTCGGCAACGACAACCACGTGCGGATTGTTCCCATCAACTTGGGCATTACGGGTCAGCGCCCCAGGTAAGCGGTTATAATGACGAATAGCTA
>JAYUBV010000222.1:0-1982 GCA_043740655.1 Pseudomonadota bacterium
CGCCGCCGGGGGCGCCCCCCCTGAGGACCTCATCCAAACCACCTACGCCGAGCTGCTCGACACGCTAGGCATCCGGATATCCCCCGACAACCTCGCCTTGATCGCCGATAGTGGCGAGCCCTTCCGGCTTCCCGATCAAACGGAAACCGATTTAGGCAGCTTGAAAAAGCGGTTTGGCGAGTTCGAAACGATGCTGCGCGATCGCGGCTGGTTGACGGCGGAGGTAAAGGCGCGGCTCGTGACCGCACTACGCGCCCGGGGGGCGGGGCAGCGACTAGCGGAAGATCGCGTGCACCGGAACCTCGTCCTAAGCCAGCCCGATCAGAAGATTGTCGTCCCCGGCGGCGCCTCGGGCTACTTCATCTCGCCCGATGGGCGGTGGGCCGTGATGGAACATCCGGACGCTATTCGACCGCGAGGAACGCCGGCGCCCTACTATCTTTACGACACGCAAACCAAGGTTCAAGTGACGCAGGCAGGCCGCGACATCGGCAATCTCACCTTCGCCGCCGATGGGAAAAGCCTGCTCGTCAATAGCTCGGGCATCTTGTTGCAATTTCCTTTCGAAAACGGCCGCATCCTGTGGGACAAAAAAACCGAGATCGGGGAACGAGTCTTGGGCGCAAACCAGACCACGCCGGTGACAACGAGTGACCCCGGCCGCGTTTACCTGGTAGGTTCCCCAGGCGGACTTCACGCGTACGACCTGCGCACGAGAACCCGCATTCCGCTTACCGTAAACGGAAACCCCTTCCCGATGCGCGGAGTTTCAGATTGGGGCCCCATCCCCGAAACCACCCGGCTCTTTTTCCGGCGGCCCGGCCCCGACGGCAAATCAAACCTCGTAAAAAGCTATTCGTTTGACTCCCAGGGAAGGGGCAAGGAAGAGCCGGCAGTATGGACCTTTCCCGAGTGGCCAGGGGCGACCATTTACCCCAGCGCGAATGGCGAACTCGTCGTTAAGGACAGTTCACGCGTGTTGCTATTCCCCAAAGGCGGGGGCGATCCCATTTCGCTCGCGGTGCCCCCGCGCTACGAGATGGGCCGAAGTACCGTCAACGACGTCGTCCTGCGGCCGAAGAGCCGCGAATTAGCAATCCTGCTTAATCCGGCCGAGGGAAAGATGGAAATTGGCTGGTATAGCCTCGACACGGGGGTACGTACCCGCACGACCTCCCTGCCCAATCGCCATTACAGCCGCCTGAAGTTTTCCGACGATGGGACCAAAGTCTTCCTTTATACCGCCTTCAACGAGCTGGCCCTCATCAATCCCGACCGTTAAGCTGTCCCCCCATGAAAGTGCAAAAGCTAACCGTTCCCCCCGAAACCATCGCCACCGCGTTCCGGCGCCTTAAGGACTATTACAAAAGTCCCTCCACCGAGTTGACCTACGATACGCCGTTCCAGCTCTTGATTGCGGTCGTCCTCTCCGCCCAGTGCACGGACGCCCAGGTAAATAAATCCACCCCCGGCCTATTCGCTAAGTTCCCCACGCCAAAGAAAATGGCGGCGGCCTCGCTCGAAGAGCTAGAGACTTTGGTGAAGTCGTGCGGCTTTTACCGCATGAAGGCCAAGGCGATTCAAAGCACCGCCCGCGATCTCACAGAGAAGTTTGGTGAAGTGGTGCCACGCACAATGGAGGAGCTAGTGGGCCTAGCGGGAGTTGGCCGCAAAACGGCTAGCGTAGTGCTAAACCAAGCGTTCGACACGCCGGCCATCGCGGTGGACACTCACGTAAAAAGGGTTTCCAACCGGCTCGGCTGGTCGCAGCACCCCCATCCGGAAAAGATCGAGCAGGAGCTAAAAGATCTGGTTCCTATCGAATGGTGGAGCTCGATCAATGGCTTTTTGATCTTGCACGGGCGCCGCATCTGCGATGCGAAGAAACCAAAATGCGGCGAGTGCTTTCTGGCGGACGTATGTCCATCGCACGATCTGGAAGCGATGATTGGAACGAAGAAGCGACCCAAGCCGGAAAAATC
>JAYUBV010000223.1:0-1981 GCA_043740655.1 Pseudomonadota bacterium
GACGCGTGCTTTGCCAGCTCCTTGCCAATGCTTTGAATCTCTTCGCGGACGCTGCGGGCGTTACCCTTAAGCAACCCGCCGACCGATTCCGCCGTCCAGGCGAAGTTGCCCTGGCCCGCGATCTTCTCCACGAAGCTCGGGTGCAACGAGGTGCCCCGATCCACCATGGCGAGCAACGCCGGCATCCAGCCGCCGGTCGCTGCGGGATACTCGTCGCTTACGTCGATTCCTTGCGCGCGCAGCTTGGCGGCGAATTGCGGATACGACGTCTGCCAGAAGTGAAACACGCCGCGGTCCTTATCGTTGGCTAGCTTTTCGTAACCGGCGTTGTGGCGGGCGCTGGCGGCCTGCAACAGATGGGTTACGCGTTCGACCTTCGGATCGTTCCAGCCGTGCTCCACTCCGAACTTTCGTACTAGGTTTGCGATGCCATCCATGGTCAAACCGTCGTGGCCCAATATCGTTTTCAGAAAGAATGCCGCTTGCGGCGCATCGGCCACGGCCTGGTTGTAAACGTCGAGTACCTCTGGCGACAGCAGGCCAATATTTTCGGCAATTTTACCGATGTCGTGCGCCGAAGCATTGAGCAAGGCCAGATCCGTCGGGGAGCCGACGCCCTTTTTGCCGAACTGCTGATCAATGTCCGCGCGGTATTTTTCGAGATCGCGGTAGTGGAGCTCCACGTGGTTTACGTTGTCCGCCGCGAACGGATTAGGCTTACCGTCTTTACCTTGGGCGGCTTCCACCAGCGCGCCGTGAAAGGCGGCGGTGAGTTCCGTCAGGTCCTTCGGCGAAAGCGAAACGGAGAGGTCGCGGTCCAGGTTGGCGAGGCTTACGCCGAGCGCCTTCTCCGGATCCTTCAGCGTGTCGTAAATTTTCTGCGATTTCTCGCGGCCGCGTTCGGGCGACGGCACGGAGTGGCCGGGCACTATGCTGGCCAGATTGCAAAGGGGGGTAACGGCGTAAGCGGTCAGCGGCGATACCGTGACCAGGACGACCGAGACGATAGCGCGGACATTCTTTTTAAGGCGTTTCATGCGTGGACTCCCTAGACGGCCGGTAATCGGCCTTCATAGAGTCATGTGGAAACGGCCGCCGAAACGGATCACGCAGACTGGCGGAATACGGTTTTTTTCGTATGCGGAGAGTGGGCGGAGTGCCGCAAATTGGCACTTCCGTCCGGGCGCGGGGATCGGCTAGTGTCCGGCGCTCGTCACATTCTGGGAGTTTTGAGTGAAGCAAGTTCTGTTTTTGGTCGTTTTGGGGTTGAGTCTAACCGCATTTACCGCACCTGGGGGATAATCGGGAACCGAAATGAAACGATGGCGGGGAACATCCTGAAGCAACTAGATCGCGAAAAGGATGAGCCCGTGCTCGTTATTGCGGGCGCGGCGCATATTCGTGGCATTGAGGCGATGCTTAAGAAGGCCGGTTTCCGTCGGGTTGCCTGGCGCGAATAATTATCCGATGCGAGCTAAAACCGCACGCCGGCGTAGAGTTCCATCCCGAGAATGCTCGCGTTCTGACCGATGCGGTTGATCAGCAGCTTGAAGTCGACCATCACGGGGTTAAATTCGAACCCGGCGCCCAGTACGAGCGACGGAAGGAAAATGATCTCTTCGGCCGCCAGGGGGGCGACGAGGCTTTCCGGACGGAACCAAATCGCGGTGCTGCCTCCGAAGCCAAGGCCGAACGTCGACTTTTCGGAGAAGCGGAACATACGCCGCACCATCGCGTCGAATGCGAAGACGTGCACCGACTTCAATATGTACTTGTAGCCGATCATTCCACGCAGGGCCAACGGGATGTTCTCTTCCAGCGCCGAGTAGTCGTAATCGAAAAAGAGACCGGCTTGGAAACCAAGCTCTTTGAAGTAGTCGCCGAGCGGTGCTTTGGTGGTCGAGCTGACCTTAGGCTCGATATAGAAGTTACCGCCGACCGCGAAGCCGACGTAGAAAATCCCGGCGTCGACGCGATTGGG